>NZ_JBWJVP010000186.1:0-14671 GCF_056339915.1 Blautia sp. ZXY-1-B12
ATGAAACAAAGATCATAAAATGTGGTCTGTTTTTTGTGCAGATAAAATGCATTCTGCTATTTTCTGTTTTTTATTTTATCTGTAATTATGATGTATCCATGTACAAGAAGATCAGTCACGATCAGTGCTGCCACTGACAATATCAGGCATTCTTTTACCCCAAATTCGTAAAAAGCAGCAAAACCGGCAAGTGTCCAGTAAACTCCGATATGTACGGCATACATCTTTGAAATCTGTTTTGAGTAATAACACAGTTTATTATATCCGAATTTCCATTTTTCCATCATTGGCATGATACGAAATGCAGCTGCAAACACAAATATGATACTGCAGAAACTTCCGAGCACCTTTGCAAGCCCCGGGATTCTGTATTGTTCGATCATATAATTAAAGAATCCCTCAATGCCCGGATGTAGTACAATGCAGCATATAAACCATACCGCCGCAGTAATCCCACATATGATCCCGCTTTCTTTATAAAAGTTTCCTTTTTCATCTTCAGGGATTCTTCTGAGCACTTTTCCAAAAACATATCCAAGAAATACATAACTCAAATATGGGAAGAAGCAGAAGCTGGTTTCACCTTTTCCACCGAAAGTCATATCCAGGATCCAGTTAATTGCCGGATCATCAGAAACCAGCAACTTTGTAAATGGTGATATGATTCCGACTATTACAGCACTTATGACATATCCCCTTAAGCTTACATTTAATTTCCTGTAGACCGCAAGCACCAGATAGCACATACCGGCTATAAAGAATATATTTACGAATGTAAGCATGGAATAAAGATTTGCGTCATATAATTCTCTGCTGCCTGCCAGCTTCAACTGTAATGGAATTTCTTATATTAAAACTGATTGTCATTACAGCTGCATAGCATAAATTGCTTAATCCCTGATAGAATAACAGCTTTATGCCGTTTTTAACCATATCTTTGGGCTGGGAATGGCGTGTGAAAGCACTTCCGAATCCCATGGTAAACAGATACAGGCAGGCACCTGTCGGCATGAAGAGCGCAAACAGAATCTTATGTACATTTGATTCGGCTGCTGCGACACCACCTATTGTCTGAAATGAATGTATAAATACTATCATGATCGACGGGAAACCCTTTACCAGATCAAGTTCCCTCTGACGTCCTGTATTCACTTCTTTTTCTTTCAAAGAAAACATACTTACCTCCTCCTTTATCCGGATATTTTCAGTGAGAACGGAACACTTATCTTTTGCCACTAATATCATATGGACAGTGTAGACACAGGCAGAATCATAGCACAATCATAATATTCCTGACATTGTACACACACCACGTACATTACTGTTTACTCCGTTCTCAGTAACATAGCCAAAATTCATTCCAAATTGTCTGCGGCAATGGAATTTTGGCTTGTATGTCTCGGGATAGTGGTGCGCAAACAGTAACAAATTATTCAGTTTGATTCAGTTTAGTTGGGTTTACATCTGAGATGGTTTAGTATTGAACAAAGCTGATAAAAATTAGAGCAAACAAAACAAACATCTATAGAGGAAAATGATAAAAAATTAGAAAATTTCTATAAATGCGCTTGTGAAAATGACGAAAAAGGCATATAATTAACGTTACAATATGTAAAGAGTGCAATAAAAAGAGAAAAAACAGGTATAAGGAGGGTGCGAAATGCTAGATCAGTCATTTTATCAGAAAGCGGATGAGATCATTGCTTTCTATGGTAAAAAGCCGGCATCACTGATTCCGATCATGCAGGATATTCAGGGGGTGTACAGATATCTCCCGGAAGAATTGCTTACATATGTTGCGGAGCAGATCGGTGTGACAGAAGCGAAAGCGTTCAGTGTTGCCACATTCTATGAGAATTTCTCATTTGATGCGAAAGGTAAATATGTGATCAAGGTCTGTGACGGAACAGCCTGTCATGTAAGAAAATCAATACCGGTTCTGGAGGAACTTTATAAGAAACTGGGGCTGTCAAAGACAAAGAAGACGACAGACGATATGATGTTTACTGTGGAAACAGTTTCCTGTCTTGGTGCCTGCGGACTTGCACCGACTATGATGGTCAATGAAGAGGTATATCCGAGAATGACTCCGGAGAAGGCAGATGAGCTGATTGATAAACTGAGAGGGGGCGAACAGGGATGATCCAGAATAAGGAAGTATTGGAGCAGATCAGAGAAGAAGCTGTGAAAGAACTTAATTCTTATGACTGTCGTATTCTTGTCTGTTCAGGTACCGGATGTGTGGCAACCGGTTCTCAGAAAATCTATGAGAAATTCATGGAGATTGCCAAAGATGCTCCGGGAGTTACCATTGAGTTTGGACCTCATGACAAAGATGCACATGTAGGTGTAAAGAAAACAGGATGTCAGGGTGTCTGTGAACTTGGACCACTTGTTCGTATCCAGAAAGGCGACGATGTGATCCAGTACACGAAGGTTCAGATCGAAGACTGCCAGGAGATTTTTGAGAAGAGTGTTCAGGGTAATGAGACTATCGAGAGACTGCTTTACCAGAAAGGCGGTAAAGTAAGCCGCGGACCGGAAGATATTCCGTTTATCGCGAAACAGACCCGTATTGTTCTGAAAAACTGTGGTAAGTTTGATGCAGAATCTCTGAATGAGTACATAGCAAGCGGCGGTTTCCAGGCTCTGGAGAAAGCAATGTTTGAGATGGATCCGGATCTGGTCATTGATCAGGTTGATAAATCCGGTATCCGCGGACGTGGCGGCGGCGGCTTCCCGGCAGGTAAGAAATGGATTCAGGTAGCACGCCAGGCTGATCCTGTTCATTATGTAGTTTGTAACGGTGATGAGGGTGACCCGGGAGCATTCATGGATGGTTCTGTAATGGAAGGTGATCCTTACCGTCTGATCGAAGGTATGATGCTTGCAGCTTACGCAGTAAGAGCACAGCATGGTTATATTTATGTACGTGCAGAGTATCCCCAGTCAGTAGCACGACTGAAACACGCTATCGCAGTTCTGGAAGAAGTGGGACTGTTAGGCGATGATATCCTTGGAACAGGATTCTCCTTCCATATGCATATCAATCGTGGTGCAGGTGCTTTCGTATGTGGTGAAGGTTCTGCCCTGACTGCATCTATCGAAGGAAGCAGAGGTATGCCCCGTGTAAAACCGCCACGTACGGTTGAGCAGGGACTTTGGGCGAAACCTACTGTTCTGAATAACGTAGAAACTTATGCAAATATTCCGGAGATCATTCTCAAAGGTGCAGACTGGTACAGAAGTATCGGTACAGAAGGTTCTCCTGGAACAAAGACCTTCTCACTGACAGGTTCTATTGAGAATACAGGTCTGATCGAGGTTCCGATGGGAACAACTTTAAGGGAAATTATCTTTGATATCGGCGGAGGACTGAAATCCGGTGCTGCGTTTAAGGCTGTTCAGATCGGCGGACCATCCGGTGGATGTCTGACAGAAGAACATCTGGATGTACCCCTTGATTTTGACTCTGTTAAGAAATACGGTGCGATCGTTGGTTCCGGTGGTCTGGTTGTTATGGATGAACATACCTGTATGGTAGAGGTTGCACGTTTCTTTATGGGCTTTACCCAGAGAGAATCCTGCGGTAAATGTGGTCCCTGCCGTATCGGTACCAAGCGTATGCTTGAGATCCTTGAGAGGATCGTAGACGGAAAGGGTGAAGTAGAGGATCTGGATAAACTGGAGCATCTTGGAAACTTCATCAAGGACCGTTCACTCTGCGGACTTGGAAAGAGTGCACCGCTTCCTGTACTTTCCACATTAAGGAACTTCAGAGATGAATATGTAGAGCATATCGTTGATAAAAAGTGCGCGGCTCATGTATGTAAGGCAATGCGTTCTTATGTGATTGATCCTGAGAAATGTAAAGGATGTACCAAGTGTGCGAGAAACTGTCCGGTTGGTGCGATCACAGGCAATAAGAAAGAGCCTCACAGCATTGATACCTCCAAGTGTATTAAGTGCGGAACATGTCTGGAAAATTGTGTATTCGGCGCAATTTCTGTGAATTAAGGAGGGTGAAAAGATGATTCATTTGACAATAGATGGAATTCCTGCAGAAGTGGAAAAAGGTACGACCATTCTGCAGGCTGCCAGACAGATCGGAGTGGAGATTCCTACACTCTGCTATCTGGAAGATGTATTGCCGGATGGTTCCTGTCGTTTGTGCGTGGTAGAAGTAACAAACAACGGAAGAACCAAATTTGATACGGCATGTACACTTCGCTGCTCAGAGGGTGATGAAGTACAGACAATGTCAGAGAAGGTAGTTGCATATCGTAAAGATACTCTCGACCTCCTTCTTTCCGACCACCGTGTACACTGCTTCTCCTGTGAGGCAAACGGCGACTGTAAATTACAGGACTACTGTTTTGAATATGGTGTGACTGAGACAAGCTATCCCGGTGAAATGAAGGATATGCCCATCGATGATACCAATAAATTCTTTACCTATGATCCAAGCCTGTGTATTCTCTGCCATCGCTGTGTGAATACATGTAAGGAAATCGTGGGAAGAGGTGCGATCGATACTATGGACCGTGGTTTCCAGTCAGTGATCGGTGCACATTACAAGCATAAATGGAACGAAGGTATCTGTGAATCCTGCGGTAACTGTGTTCAGGCCTGTCCGACAGGTGCGTTAACCATGAAGCGCAGAAAGAAATATCGTCCATACCAGATTGACAAGAAGGTTCTCACTACCTGTCCTCACTGTGCAACAGGCTGCCAGTATTATCTCCTTGTAAAAGACGGAAAGATTGTAGATACAGAAGCTGTAAACGGACCGTCCAACAAAGGACTGCTCTGTGTTAAGGGACGCAGTGGATGTTTCGATTTCGTACAGTCACCGGAGCGTATTAAATATCCGCTGATCAAGAATAAAGAGACAGGTGAATTCGAACGTGCAACATGGGATGAGGCACTGGATCTTGTTGCTTCTAAATTTATGGAGATCAAGAAACAGTACGGCTCTGATTCCCTTGCTGGTTTTGCATGCTCCAGATCACCGAATGAAGATATTTACATGGTACAGAAGATGGTTCGCTGCTGCTTCGGCACAAACAATACAGATAACTGTGCACGTGTATGTCATTCCGCATCTGTAGCAGGTCTTGCGATGACTCTTGGCTCAGGTGCCATGACAAACCCAATTGAGGATATCACAAAGAATGCAGATCTGATCATGCTGGTTGGTTCCAACCCTGAGGAAGCACATCCTGTAGTCGGCATGCAGATCCGTCAGGCCATCAAGAGAGGCTGCAAGCTGATCGTAGTTGATCCTCGTGATATCGGTCTGGCTAAGAAAGCAGATATCCATCTGAAACTGAAACCTGGTACAAATGTTGCTTTTGCAAACGGCATCATGAATGTGATCCTTTCTGAAGGTCTTCAGGATGACAAGTTCATTGCAGAGCGTACCGAAGGTTTTGAAGAATTAAAGGAAATCGTAAAAGATTACACACCTGAGAAGGTAGCTGAAATCTGCCACATTGACGCAGACGATCTGAGAAAAGCAGCGATCATGTATGCAAAAGCTGACCGCGCTCCAATCATCTACTGTCTTGGTGTAACCGAACATTCCACAGGTACAGAGGGCGTTATGTCCATGTCCAATATGGCAATGATGGTTGGTAAGCTTGGACGTGAAGGCTGTGGTGTTAACCCGCTTCGTGGACAGAATAACGTACAGGGTGCCTGCGATATGGGCGCTCAGCCGAATGTATATCCAGGATATCAGAAGGTTACTGATCCTGCAGTTCGTGAGAAATTTGAGAAAGCATGGGGTGTAAAACTTGATCCGAATATAGGAACTCATGCAACTGATGTATTCCCGAAAGCAATCACAGGCGAGATCAAAGGTCTGTATATCTATGGTGAGGACCCGGTAGTTACTGATCCGGATACCACACACATTATCAAAGCATTAAAGAGTCTTGATTTCTTTGTACTTCAGGAACTTTTCATGACAGAGACAGCTCAGTATGCAGATGTTATCCTTCCTGGTGTAAGCTATGCAGAGAAAGAGGGTACATTTACCAATACAGAGCGCCGCGTACAGAGAGTCCGCAAGGCTGTCACAGTACCTGGAGAGATGAGACTGGATACAGATATTATTATTGATCTGATGAACCGCATGGGATATCCGCAGCCACATCTGACTTCTGCTCAGATCATGGATGAGATCGCATCCCTGACACCGAGTTTCGCAGGTATCAGCCATGAACGTCTTGACAGTGAAGAAGTTCATGGACAGGGACTTCAGTGGCCATGTACCTCCAAGGATCATCCGGGAACACCGATCATGCATGTTGGTAAATTCTCCCGCGGTCTTGGCTGGTTCTACCCTGCAAAATATGTACCGTCAGCAGAACTTCCGGATAAGGAATATCCGATCATCCTTATGACAGGACGTATTCTGTATCATTACACAACAAGAGCCATGACAGGAAAGACACCTGAGCTTATGGAGATAGAAGGTAAGTCATTTATCGAAATGAACATCGTAGATGCCGATAAGCTGGGTATCAAAAACGGTGATAAAGTCAGAGTTTCTTCCAGACGAGGATCCATTGAATCTACCGCTCGTGTAGGTACAAAGACCTCACCGGGTGAGAGCTGGATGCCATTCCACTTCCCGGATGGAAATGCAAACTGGCTGACCAACGCCGCACTTGACAAATACGCAAGAATTCCTGAATATAAGGTATGCGCAATTAAGATTGAGAAAGCATAAAACAATATCGGAGACAAAGTTCCGGATCTGATATCGTAAATATTATATGGGGCTGTCGCACATGGATCTGCTGTCCTTGCGGCAGCTCCATATTCCTTTATGGAAAGGCAAAAATAATCATTTGGCAGTACATCATTCTGTGAAAATACGGAACGGTTACAGATAATTTTTTGTGAAAAATATAGTGTTACATAATAAGGAGTACGAGGCATGCAGAGATTTCAGTCAATCCTTCAGTTTAAAAAAGTCAGTTGTAAAAATTGTTACAAATGTGTCCGGAACTGCCCGGTCAAGGCGATACGTGTTCATGATCATCAGGCCAGGATCATAGAAAGTCAGTGTATTTACTGTGAGAAGTGTATCCTTGTCTGCCCGCAGGATGCCAAGGAAGAGCAGAATATGATTCCTGCAATCTGCAATGCAATGGAGAATAAGACGCAGGTTATAGCCTCTCTTCATCCAGCATATCTGGCATGTTTTGGGGTAACCGGTATCAATGGAATAAGGGAAGCGATGAAGAAGCTGGGATTTGCAGATGCAGCGGATGCAGCAGAAGGTGCAAGCCTGATGATTTCGCAGTACAGAGCACTTTTTGCGGAACAGAAAGAGCCGGGAATAATGATCTCTTCTGCCTGCCCTGTAATCGTACAGCTTGTCAAGAAACACTATCCGCATCTTCTGGGAAATCTGGTACAGTCTGCCTCTATGATGCAGTTTCATGCCAGTTATCTGAAAAAAAAATATCCGAAGGCAGAGATTGTCTATGTAAGTCCCTGTATTTCAGCTATGTCAGAGTTGAGAGACTCAGGAAATGAAGTGGATTATGTGATTACATTGGAAGAGCTGGTGCAATGGATGAAAAAAGAAGGGATTTCCATAACTGAGAAAGAACCTGAGCAGATTGCCTACCGTTCCAGAGAAATCGCCATTGCGGACGGTTTAACAGACCTGCTTGGGGCTGTAAAGGGAATCCGCAGGCTTTCTGTAAGTGGGATGGAGCAGTGCAGGGAGGTTCTGGAAGAACTTCATCCGGAGGATTTTGAAAATTGCTTTCTTGAGATGTATGCATGCAGCGGCGGCTGTGTGGCAGGTCCTTCTTTCCAGATGAAGAAGGGACATTATCTGGCAGATGTTCTGGCAGTGAAGAATGCAGCCTTTGGAAAAGATTTTCACAGAGAGCAGGGAGACTATGAACTTCCGGGATTTGAGCTGAGAAAGAATTTCGGTTACTGTTCTGCACAGGAACAGGAAGAGGTCTCAGAGGAAGAAATCAGGGATGCTCTGGCGGAAATGGGAAAATTTTCTCCAAAGGATGAATTAAACTGCGGTGCCTGCGGGTACAACACATGCAGGGAAAAGGCAATTGCCATTATCCAGAATAAGGCTGAGGTTGCCATGTGTATTCCATATATGCGGGCAAAACAGGAAAGTTACTCCAATAAAGTCTTTAATGCCATGCCCGGACTTCTGGTAACTGTGGATTATAATCTGAAGATCATTCAGATGAATGAGGCGGCGTCCAAATTGTTCAATATGCCGAAAAAGCGGCGCCTGATCGGGAAACCGGTATCGGAGATCATGAATGATTACAGTCTGGCGAGTATACTGGCTTTTGAACGGAATCTGATGCAGGATGAGATTTATCTGGAGGATCAGAAATGTTATCTGGATCGCGTAATGACGAATGATAAAGAAAATAAAATGATTCTCTGCATTATGAAGGATATTACAAAGGAGCGGAAGCATAAAGATCAGATTCATAATGCCCAGATTGAAGCTGCGCGTATGGCAGATAAGCTGGTAGAAGAACAGCTGAAGATCGTGCAGCAGATCGCCGGACTTCTTGGAGAAACTGCTGCGGACACCAAAGTGGCAGTAGAAAAACTGAAAAATACCATACTTCTGGAGAGTGAAGAAGAGAATGAAAAGAAATAAGCATCATGGACTGAATGTGGAATTTGACGGCTTATGCATGGATTTTGGTCATGTGAGCCTGAATAAAAAGAAAGAATTTCTCTGTGGGGACTGCTATAAGATTGAAGAAAATGATGAAGACCATGTTCTGGTGCTTTCTGACGGACTTGGGAGCGGAGTAAAGGCGAATATCCTTTCCACGCTGACTGCGACCATGCTCAGTACCATGATCATTAATCAGGTGGAACTGGATGAGGCAGTGCGTGCAGTGGCAAAAACGCTTCCTGTGTGCAGTGTGAGAAATCTGGCATATGCCACCTTTACAGTGCTGAATTTTCAGGGGAAACAGGTAAGCCTTTATCAGTTTGATAATCCGGATGCAATTCTGATCCGGGATGGCGAGCTCTTTGATTATCCGGTGGAGACAAGTATGATCGAAGAGAAGGAAATCCATAAAAGCTGTTTTGAACTGAAAGATGAGGATATGCTGATCATTATGTCCGACGGTGTCACCAATGCGGGAATGGGAAAAACTACCAACGGCGGCTGGGGAAGAGATGATGTAATGGCTTTCTGCAGGGCAAAGTACCATAAAGGGATGAGCGCACAGGAGATGGCAGGCTATCTGGCAGAGGCCAGCCTGGATCTGAATCTGAATGAAACGGATGATGATATTACAGCCATTGTTCTGCGGATGCGGCATAAACAGGTGGTAAACCTTATGATCGGTCCGCCAAGTAAGGAGGAACATGATGAGCGATATCTGAAGTCCTTTTTCGATTCAGAGGGATATCATGTAATCTGCGGCGGAACTACTGCACAGTGTGCTGCTAGGTATTTGGATAAAGAGCTGATCTCTCTTAGTGAAACTGCCTGCGGAGACGTTCCTGCCTATTATAAGCTGGAAGGTACAGAGCTGGTGACAGAGGGATTTCTTACGATTGAGCATTTACTTGAATATTGTGAAGAATGGATGGAGGACAGGCTGTCCTTTAACAGGCTGAAACGAAAAAAGGATGCGGCAGCATTGCTTGGTATGATGCTGTTTGAGCAGGCAACGGATATTAATTTCTACTTCGGTGGTGCTATCAATAAGAGTAACGTGGAACTGGGAATCACAGAAAAAAGGAAAGAACAGGCAGTAGAAGAACTTGTGGAGCATCTGCAGAATGCAGGAAAGAATGTGAATATTGCATTCTGGGCGATCTGAGAAAGCAGGAAAAACAGCAGTACGTGGTTTTATAAAGAGATATCAGGGTTACTGTTCACTGGTAATATCCCGCGAGGTGTTTTTTGTGAGCGAAGGTCACAGAAAACCCGAGACATACCGCGCGAATTTATGCGATTAGCATAAATTCTGTGCATCGCGAAGCGTGTTGCTGTGAACGGAGTGAACAGTAACACATCAGGAAGGATGAGACAGAAAATGGCGAAGATATTATGTGTATGCATCAGTAAGGAACGCAAGACCTGCTCGCAGAACATTCATGAATGCGAAGCTGATCTGCAGGGACTTGTGGGAGATGTGCATTATGGAATGGGCGGAAGAAAGCAGGTCAGTCTTCTTCCTTATGAGAAAGTAAAAGAATATTTTGAACATTCAGGAGAAGATTTCAGATATGGCCGGTTTGGAGAAAATCTCCTTGTGGAAGGGATTGACTGGAACAGTATTGCGGAGGGGAACAGATTTCGTTGTGGAGATGTACTTCTGGAAGCAGTCAGGATCGGTGCGGGCGGTCCTGCATCAGATGCTTATAAGGGAGAAAAGGTATGCACGCCCATGGAACCCTGGTTTGTATTCTGTCAGATTCTGGAGGCAGGGAGGCTGAGAGAAGGAGAAATCATTCTCCAACAGAGATGAAAAATATGTAATTCTTCAGCAGTGGGCTGAATATTATGATGTTATAGCAATTTCCGAAATACTGAAGACAATCTGGTTTATGAAAAATAAGGCTCTAATGGAGTATCTTAGTGATATTATTCTCTGAAATTGCTATAGAGTTCAAAGGGTAAAACTATAGCAATCCTCGTAAATAATGCATTTAAGAACAGTTCAGCAGAGTGCGAAAGACAAGGAAGATATCTGCAGGCGTGCTGACGCACGGCAAAGATATCTGACGCAGGATTTCACACTCTGATGAGCTGGATTAAGATGCATTATTTCAGAGGATTGCTATAATATATCCGTCAATTGACCCGGTGGTTATAAAGGTATTGAAAAGACTATAAAAAATGTAATATACAAGAGGAGGAATTAGTGCGTGGAGGGAATCAGTGTAGAACAGGCAGTGGAACAGATTCTGCAGCATTACGCCTGTAATAAACGAGACAGAAGAAACAGAACTGAATAAAGCAGGGGGAAGAGTCCTGGCGCAGGATATGGTGGCAGGGTTTGACAATCCTCCTTTTGACCGCTCTCCGGTAGATGGCTATGCGTGTAAGGCAGAGGACCTTGCAGGTGCCGCTAAAGAGCATCCGGTGAGGCTGAAAGTCATGGAAGAGATTGATGCCGGACAGTATTCGGAAAGAGAAATCCAGCAGGGACAGGCAGTGCGCATTATGACAGGTGCTGCAATACCCAATGGCTGCAATTGCTGTATTTATCAGGAGGATACCGATTATGGCGAAGATACGGTAGAAGTTTACAGCGAACAGAAGCGATGGAGTAATTATTGCTTCGCAGGAGAGGATTTTAAAAAAGGAACTACACTTCTGAAAAAAGGAACACATATCGGATATGTGGAGGCAGCAATTCTGGCCGGAATGGGAGTGGCGAAAGTGCCGGTTTACCGTCAGCCGAGAATCGTGCTTCTGACTACAGGAGATGAGGTGGTAGAACCGGGAATTCCATTGCCGGAAGGAAAAATTTACAACAGCAATATGACAATGCTGTCTGCCAGACTGCGTGAACTGGGAATCGAATCTTTCCATATGGAAGCAGTCAAAGATGATCCGACGGTTATGTCTGAGAAATTAAAAGAAGCAGCAAAAGTGGCAGATATGATCATCACTACGGGAGGTGTATCTGTAGGCAAGAAGGACATTATGCATGAGTCCCTGAGACTGATGGGGGCAGAGCGGATTTTCTGGAGGGTAAAGATGAAACCGGGAATGCCTACACTGTTTTCTGCATATAAAAAGACTTCCGATATAACTGCAACAGATCATTGCGCTTCAGAAAGAGAGATTCCGATCATCAGTCTCTCCGGAAATCCTTTTGGTGTTGCAGTCAGCATAGAACTTTTGATTCGTCCTGCACTGGAAAAAATGATGCAGGATCCATCAATCGGTCTGAAAGAAGTAAATGGCATTATGGCTGATAACTTTGAAAAAGGAATCAAGGGCCGCCGCTTTATCCGGGCATATCTGGAAAATGGAAAATTTCATCTTCCCAATGGTCTTCACTCTAACGGAGTCCTCAGTTCCATGGCCGGCTGCAATTGCCTGATTGATACAAAAACCATGGAAAATCAGGAAAGCAGAAGCCTGAACGCAGGGGATAAAGTGGGCGCGATTTTGCTTTGAGAGGAGCAGCAAACAGGTGGAAAGAAAAAGAATATTTGCAATCAGCGGTGTAAAGAATTCAGGGAAAACAACTCTGATCTGCAGGCTTTTGGAGATTTTTAAAGACAAGGGCCTTAAAGTGGCGGTGTTGAAGCATGACGGGCATGATTTCGTGCCGGACGTACCAGGAACGGATACATACTGTCAGCTTCAGTCCGGAGCCTACGGCACAGCAGTTTTTTCAGCAGGCAAATATATGCTGGTAAAACAGCAGCCGCAGATTTCCGAAAAAGAGCTGGCAGAATTTTTTCCGGAGGCAGATCTGATCTTACTGGAAGGATTTAAATACAGTACTTATCCGAAAATTGAAATTATCCGTAAGGGAAATTCGGCAGAAAGTGTCTGCAATCCAAAGAAACTGATGGCGATCGCCACAAACCTGGATGCAGAGGAAAGAGATGCACTGTCTGTACTGGAAAATGTTCCATTCTTTGAACTGGACAATGCAGAGTGTATTGCAGAATTTATTCTGTCGGATTATTTCCGGTAAAGAGTTTCATACGGTCACGTCGCGCGGCACAGATAAGGGTAAGGTGGTATTCTTTGGCCATGGCAACTGCCTCGGCGGAAGGGGATGCCTTGCTTGCCAGAACCGGTATTCCGGCGCGGATTGCCTTGATCGCCATATCTGTAGGGATACGTCCACTGGAATAAACCACGCATTTTTTCAGGTCAATATTATGGCGCAGGGCATAACCGATGGCCTTATCCAGAGCATTATGACGTCCGATATCTTCGCACTGAAAGAGCAGTTCTCCGTCACAGGCAAGAAAACAGCTGTGAGTTGCCCAGGTCTGGCTGTGAAGCGGGGTACCATTGGCGAAACAGTCTGCAAGATCAAAGATCCACTGTTTTTTCCATGGGACAGGTGTAACTGGCGTCATTGGCTGATCTGTGATAAAATAATCATTAAGAACACGATTTCCGGTGCAGCAGGTCGGAGTAGGAGCAACATAATCTTCATTTTCCTCATGAGACTGCCCGGATTTATTTTTACTCAGGATCACGCGGGCACGTTTGCCGAATTCACAGATGTAGATCTGCTCCACATCCTCGGCAGATGAGATGATACCTTCCGTAAAGAGGCGGCCGAGAACCAGTTCTGTCAGATGTTGTGGGATACAGACCAGTTTCATGGTCAGACGTTCATTTACATATACATCCATCATGTGTTCCACAAGGATTGGTTCCGTTTCTTCATGAGTTTCTCCGTCACGACCCAGAAACTCATAGGTAACATTCTCGAGCAGATTCAGGTTGTGGTATTGTTCGTTGATTTTCATAGGACAGTTCCTTTCGTCCGGTAAGGATTTTAATAATCTTGATACATTAAGTATAGACTGCGGAGTATGGAGTGTCAAACGATTATGAGAGAAAATATTGCCTGTGATTTTGACGGCGAATAACAGAAGAAAAGGTTACAAAGGTTGCGGTTCACCCGTATCCGGTAACAGGAAAATCAATTATTAGAAAGTAAAAGGCAGGTAGAGCCGATGATAGACAAATATGGAAGAGAAATAGATTATTTAAGGATTTCCCTGACAGACAGATGTAATCTGAGATGCATTTACTGTATGCCGGAAGAAGGCGTAAAATCCCTTTCTCATGCAGAAATCCTCACATACGATGAGATTCTCCGCATCTGCAGGTGCGCAGCAAATCTGGGAATCCGTAAGATTAAACTGACAGGCGGTGAGCCTCTTGTTCGTAAGGGCTGTGCAAGTCTTGCAAAACAGATCAAGGCGATCACGGGAATTGAGAAAGTGACATTAACAACAAATGGAATCCTGCTCGCTGAGCAGCTGGATGCATTACTGGATGCAGGAATTGACGCCATTAATATCAGTCTGGATACTTTGGATCCGGAACTGTTCAAAAAAGTAGCGAGACGTGACGGACTGGAAAAGGTATTTGAGGGAATCGAAGCAGCACTTGCACATCCGGGACTTTCCCTGAAGATCAACAGCGTTCCGGTGATCAAGGAAAAAGAAAACTTCATCGGGATTGCAGGACTGGCGCAGAAATATCCAATCCATGTGCGCTTTATCGAGATGATGCCAATCGGATTTGGAAAACAGTTCCCATTCCAGGATGAAGAATCTATCAAAGCAGTACTGGAAGAAGCCTACGGTCCGATGCATGCAGTCAATGAACGCTACGGAAACGGCCCATGCCATTACTATGAAATCGCAGGATTTAAGGGAAAAATCGGATTTATCAGTGCCATGACCCACAAATTCTGCAGTCAGTGCAATCGAGTACGTCTTACATCCGAAGGATTCATGAAAGGATGTCTCCAGTATCAGAAAGGTACAGACCTGCGGGGGCTTATGCGCGGCGGCTGCACAGATTCGGAACTGAAAAAAGCAATTTATCAGGTGATCTGGAATAAACCGGTGAGCCATAATTTTTATGAAGCGAAGACAGAGCAGGATGAAATCAGAGGAATGTCAC
>NZ_JBWJVP010000187.1:0-11978 GCF_056339915.1 Blautia sp. ZXY-1-B12
CAGTCTGAACACATTACTTCCATGGATGGCACCGCATCAAGAGGAGATCGGATGTACGGCGTTATACATCGGACACTTTACTTCGAGAGTGTTAGGACATGGCTATGAAACCACAGATTACAAAAAGCTAGATTCCCGTCTCGGAACCGACGAAGACCTTCAAAGACTTCGTGGCATGCCTGTCATGAAAAAAGAAGAAATCAAAGTTCTTTTCGATGGTGTATTCAATCACACAGGCCGTGATTTCTTTGTGGCGTTTAAAGATATGCAGCAAAACCGCGAACATTCCAGATATCTCAACTGGTACTGCAATGTGAACTTCGGAAAGAGGGGATTGACGGAATACAATGACGGCTTCTGCCTACGAAAACTGGGGTGGATACAACCTTCTGGTAAAATTAAACCAAAGAAACCCGGAAGTACAGAATTACATCTGTGATGTGATCCGTTTCTGGGTATCAGAATTTGATGTAGATGGAATCCGTCTGGATGCGGCAGATGTCCTTGATTTTGATTTCATGCGTGCCCTGCGCCGTACGGCAGCAGAAGTAAAGGAAGATTTCTGGCTTATGGGCGAAGTGATCCATGGCGATTACAGCAGATGGGTAAATGGAGAAACGCTCCACAGTGTAACAAACTATGCCCTGCATAAAGCACTCTACAGCGGACATAACGATCACAACTATTTCGAAATCGCACATACTGTAAAATATCTCCAGAATATGGAAATCTTGATCTCTACAACTTTGTGGACAACCATGATGTAGAACGTATTTATACCAAGCTTTCAAATAAAGCACATTTTGCACCTGTTCATGTCTTACTCTATACACTTCCGGGTGTACCAAGTATCTATTACGGTTCTGAGTTCGGTATTGAAGGAAAGAAAGAGAAATTCTCCGATGACAGCCTCAGACCGGCTCTGGATATCAAAGACTATGCAGATGCAGTACAGAAGAATCCATGTACAGCCCTGATCGCAGCTCTTGGAAAGATACGACAGCATACACCTGCATTAAGCTACGGAAGCTACGCTGAACTTCAGCTTACCAACCGCCAGTTTGCATTTGCCCGTGACCTTGACGGAATACGTGTGATCGTTACCGTAAATAACGATGATAATGCAGCAGATATGAGCCTTCCGGCAGGAAACTGTGCAGAATATATCGGAACCCTCACAGGCCGTAAAGTACCTGTTCAGGGTGGACATATCAATGTAACAGTAGCCGCAAACAGCGGTGAAATCTGGGTTCCAGCAGGTGAAATGCCAGAATATATACCGGTAAAAACAGAAACTGCAGATATCGAAAAAGTACAGGAAGAAACAGAAGAAACAACATCCACACAGACTGAGTCTCCTGCACAGAAAACAATAACCGCAACAGAAGAAACCGCAGCAGCAAAAGCAGAAGATATTCAGCCTGAAAAAACTGCCGATACTTCAGCCATATCAGCAGAAAACAGTTTTCCGGAAAATACGGAAGCCGCTGCTGAAAAGGAAAATACGGTAATTGTAGATATGAATAAATCCCCGGAAGACATGACTGTAGATGAATTACAGCAGGCAATCCTTGCCAAAATGGCAGGTAACGGCCTTGTTACAGACCAGATGAAGAAAACAGTATATGATAATATCTGGCATGATTCTCTGGTAAACTGGCTCAAGAGCTTCCACTGATCAGATTATCGTCAGTATTTTTCATCTTTTCTTTCGTTAATAAAAGAGGAATTTTCCATGTGGCAATTTTTTTGCCGTTGACTAAATATTTTTTTGGTGGTAAGATATGGATACAGATACAGACAATCAATCACACTAAATCGTACGGGAGGAATTCACTCATGAAAACACTTGAAACAAAAAAAGCACCAGCAGCAATCGGACCATATTCTCAGGCAAAAATGACAGGAAACTTCTTATTTGCATCCGGTCAGATTCCGGTAGACCCGGCTACAGGTGAAGTTGCAGGCGATAAAATCGAAACACAGGCAGAGCAGTCCTGCAAGAACGTAGGAGCAATTCTTGAAGAAGCCGGACTTACATTTGACAATGTTATCAAGACTACATGCTTCCTTGCTGATATGGCAGATTTCGCTGCATTCAACGCTGTATACGAGAAATACTTCACAAGCAAACCAGCCCGCTCCTGTGTTGCTGTAAAACAGCTTCCGAAAAACGTACTCTGCGAAGTGGAAGCTATCGCTGTAGCTGAGTAATTCAGCCAAACCACAATATAAAATAAATATTCTAAAACAATTTCTGAATCTGATTCAGATGGGGAAAACAGCCAGGGAAAAATCCACCTGGCTGTTTTTGTTTTCGGGCTACCTGCAATTGCTGATATTTGCTATAATAGTATAAAAGAATTCCGGCAAAATGAAAGGTAAAAGTTATGAGATCAATATCCATATATGCACTTACGAGAAATCAGAATAAAGATTCTTTGTCAAAACTGGAACGTCAGTTATCCGGCCGGGAATATTTCCTCAAAATACGGGAATGGGAACTTCAGAGTATGAAAGCACTGGTACGCCAGTTAGAATCGCATATGACTAAAGTCTGTTCCCTGCGCTTTTTCTATTCCTACCAGATTCCAAAACTCGGGAAAGAATTTGATCTTCTCCAGATCAAAGACGACCAGATCATAAATATTGAACTGAAAAGCGGAGCTGTATCTGAGGAGGCAATTCGTAAACAGCTTATGCAGAACCGTTATTACCTTTCCGTTCTCGGACGCTCCATACAGTCTTATACGTATATCAGCAGTCAGAATCGCCTTGTCAGGCTTACCAACCATGATCATATTGCAGAAGCCGACTGGACAGAGCTGTGCAGATCACTGCAAAAGGAGAGCAGTGATTATCAGGGGAATATTGACGATCTGTTTCAGGCCGAATTATATCTGATTTCCCCAATCACAGAACCGGCCCGTTTCCTGAAAAAAGAATACTTTCTGACTTCCCAGCAGCGGGATATCCAGCGCCAGATTTTAAAGAAACTCCGTATCAGCCGGTTTGGATATTTCTGTTTACCGGACTTCCAGGAACAGGAAAAACATTGCTTCTCTATGATATAGCCATGAAACTGTCCAGGCGTCAGCAGATATGCATGATTCACTGCGGCAATGCCGGAAAAGAATGGAAAATACTGCATAAACGTTTACAGCGTATTGCTTTTCTTTCGGACAATCAGCTGACCGAAAATAGAGAGCTGAAACATTACAGTGCCGTTCTGGTAGACGAAGCACATTTGCTTTCTTCGGAAAAACTGGCAGATTCTGTTAACGCAATCGGAGGGGGAGTTTCCTGTAATATTTTCCAGCGATTCCGAAGATGCCATATGTCCTGAAGAGTTAGGGGTAAATACATTAAAACTCATAGAAAACCTGCCGGAAATCCAGATGTTTCACTTAACCAACCGCATCCGTACCAATGCGGAACTTTCCTCATTCATCCAGAATATGATACACCTTACAGACAGAAAAACCTCAAAACCCTATCCGCATGTTTCTGTTGTATATGCAAATAATGAAGAGGAGACTGCTGCCTTACTGGAAGATTATATACATCAGAGCTATGAATATGAGATTACTGCTGAGAGAGACATAAAACGTCTTGTTATCATATTGGACGAACGATATTACTATGACCAGAACAGATATCTGCGTTCAAAATATTTCAATAAAGAAGGCAGGTCTGATGTCCGTAATTTATTTCACCGGCTGAATCAGGCAAAAGAGGAACTTTCTATAATTGTCAGAGAAAATACATATGTATACGAAACATTACTCACGCTTTTACAGCCTGATACTGTCAGATAAAAACTGTCTTTTATAGTTACTACCAATAGTGATACGGTAAAAAGTGTCTTGTAAAGGAGCATTATAAATGTTAATATAAAACCAAATAAAGGACATTTTCACAACGCTCATCCCAAAGTCTAAACAGCGTTGACAGCAAACATAGCAAATAGAAAAATCATGCCGGACAACGAACTGGAAATACGTTTTCAGGGTCGCCTCATAATTTTTTAATTGAAAAAATGAAACAGATTACAGCTCCGGAGTACAAGTAACAGCAGGAATTGGAATATTTTATAAAAAACTTTCCGCTTTTTCTCTTAATATTAGATCTGGTAGGAAATTTGCCGTTCTGAGTGCACGGATGGCAGCCCCAAATTCACATCGAATTTTACATTCCTATTTTTCAAAATCATCATTATAGTTTGTCATGTCATATGGAACAGCACCTTCTCTGTGTATTTTTCTATTTGTGGTTGTTCAATATAATACCAGAAGTTGGTGCTATTTTGTTGTCAACACATCAATTAAATAAATACAGGAAATTTTTTATCTATTGCGATTTACAGTTTGTTTTTGATATGGGAAGTTTGAGTGAATTAATCAAAGATATTCAGAAATAGATTGAAAAAAATTTGTGTGTAACAAAGTAATTGAGAAATTTTATAAATGGGCAGATCTTAAAGATAATAACTTGATTTTTCTGCCAGTACTAAGGAGCAAAAAGATGGAAGTGAAAATATTTGACAATGTCACAGATATTGTACGTGATGATATGGAGGTAACAATCAGTAAAGACAGTAAAGTGTCTATTGCTGCGGCCTGCTTTTCGATGTATGCTTATAAAGAATTAAAAAAACAATTAGAATCCGTAGATGAATTTCGCTTTATTTTTACATCCCCCACATTTGTTACTGAAAAAGCAGAAAAACAAAAGCGTGAGTTTTATATTCCGCGTCTCAGTCGTGAACGGAGTCTGTATGGTACAGAATTTGAAATAAAACTGCGCAATGAAATGACCCAGAAAGCCATAGCAAAAGAATGTGCAGATTGGATTAAAGAAAAAGCCAGGTTTAAATCTAACATAACAGGCGAAAATATGGGCGGATTTATGACGGTAGAGAATGAAAACAAACAAGTTGCATATATGCCTATTAATGGATTTACTACGGTTGATATTGGGTGTGAGCGAGGAAATAACAGCTATAATATGATAAATCGTTTTGATGCTCCGTTTTCTGCTTCTTATATGCAACTTTTTGAGACATTATGGAAAGATAAAGAAAAGCTACAGGATGTCACAGATGTTATTATTGAAAATATTACGACTGCTTACAATGAGAATTCTCCAGAATTTATTTATTTTATGACGTTATATCATGTGTTCAGCGAATTTCTGGATGATATTTCTGAGGATGAGCTCCCAAATGAGGCAACAGGATTTAAACAAAGTAAAATCTGGAATATGCTTTATGACTTTCAAAAAGATGCTGCATTAGCGATTATCAATAAATTAGAGCGATATAATGGATGTATCCTTGCGGACAGTGTAGGTTTGGGAAAAACATTTACAGCTCTTGCTGTTGTGAAATATTATGAAAATCGTAATAAAAGTGTTCTTGTCCTGTGTCCTAAAAAACTGGCAGAAAACTGGAATACATACAAAGATAATTATGTAAATAACCCTATTGCAGCAGATAGATTAAACTACGATGTGCTTTTTCATACAGATTTATCCAGAACACATGGATTTTCTAATGGTTTAGAATTGGACAGACTTAACTGGGAAAATTATGATCTGGTGGTGATTGATGAGTCACATAACTTTCGCAACGGTGCCGGTACACATTCTAATACGCGAGAAAACCGTTATGTGAAACTAATGGATAAAATTATACGTCCAGGTGTCAAGACGAAAGTGTTGATGTTATCAGCAACGCCGGTGAATAACAGATTTGTAGATTTGAAAAATCAGTTGGCAATTGCTTATGAAGGAAATTCGGAGAATATAAATAAGAAATTAAATACAAACAAAACAATAGAAGAAATATTCAAACAGGCACAAAAAGCTTTTAATGCATGGAGTAAACTGGATACAGTGGACCGGACTACAGATGCACTACTTCGTACACTGGATTTTGATTTCTTTGAGCTTCTGGACAGCGTAACGATAGCACGTTCCAGAAAACATATTGAAAAATATTATGACACAACGGAAATTGGAAAATTCCCTGAACGAAAGAAACCAATTTCTCTTAGACCGAAACTTACTGATTTGGATTCAGCGATAAACTATAATGAAATTTATGAGCAGTTGATGTATTTAAGCCTTTGTATTTATACTCCTTCTAATTATATTTTTCCAAGTAAAATACAGAAATATATGGATTTAACACATAATAAAGGAGATAATCTTACACAGACCGGGCGTGAAGAGGGAATTCGAAGATTAATGAGCATTAATCTTTTGAAAAGACTGGAAAGCTCAGTAAATTCTTTTCAACTAACTTTGCAGCGTATTAGAACTTTAATTGAAGACACGATTAAAGCAATTGATTGTTTTGAAAAGTATGGAAATGCAGAACTTGATATGTATGAAGCTTCGGATATGGATTTAGATATTGATGATGGAAATACCGAATATTTTACTGTTGGAAAAAAGGTAAAAATAGAGCTGGCAGATATGGACTATAAAACATGGCGAAGAGGTTTGCAGGAGGATGCTGAGACTTTAGAATTGTTAACATTGCTGGTAGCAGATGTTACCCCTGAGCATGATTATAAATTGCAACAATTGTTTCGCCTGCTGAATGAAAAAATGGAATATCCAATTAATCGTGGAAATAAAAAGGTACTGATTTTTTCTGCGTTTTCAGATACGGCAGAATATCTATATGAGAATGTGAGCAGATATATTAAGGATAAATATGGATTAAATACAGCAGTAATTACCGGGAATATAGAGGGAAGAACAACAATTCCAGGTTTTAAATCTACGCTTAATAATGTTTTAACTTGTTTTTCCCCGATATCTAAAGACAGAGATGTGCTGATGCCGGAAAATAAAGCAGAAATAGATATACTGATAGCTACGGATTGTATTTCGGAAGGACAAAACTTACAAGACTGTGATTATCTGGTAAATTATGATATTCACTGGAATCCGGTGCGTATCATTCAGCGTTTTGGACGTATAGATCG
This sequence comes from Blautia sp. ZXY-1-B12, assembly GCF_056339915.1. NCBI lineage: Bacteria > Bacillati > Bacillota > Clostridia > Lachnospirales > Lachnospiraceae > Blautia > Blautia sp. ZXY-1-B12. The sequence continues at coordinate 6,999 of NZ_JBWJVP010000187.1, forward strand.
TATTGGGAGCAAAAATGAATATATTCAACTTGTAAATTTCTGGCCGGATATGAATTTGGATGAATACATAAATTTGAAAAGTCGTGTAGAAACACGTATGAAGATATCGGTTATGACATCCACAGGTGATGATGATCCCATTAATCCAGAGGAAAAAGGTGATCTGGAATATCGTAAGCAGCAATTGAAACGACTTCAGGAAGAAGTTGTAGATATTGAAGATATGAATACAGGCATTTCCATTATGGATTTGGGACTCAACGAATTCCGGCTTGATTTGCTGGAATATGTAAAAGCACATCCGGATCTGGAACAGAAACCGAAGGGCTTACATGCAGTGGTTTCAGCAACGAAAGAACTTCCCAAAGGAGTTATATTTGTATTAAAAAATATCAATAACAGTGTAAACATTGACAACCAGAACCGAATCCACCCATTCTATATGGTTTATATTGGTATGGATGGCGAAATCATATGTGATTATCTGAATCCGAAAAAACTTCTGGATGATATCCGTCTTCTTTGCAGAGGAAAGAAGCAGCCGATTATGAAATTATGTCAGAAATTTAATGAGGAAACAGATGATGGAAGAAATATGGGAGAAATGTCTGAACTTCTTAGTGAAGCAATTGACTCTATCATTGACTGTAAAGAAAAAAACGATATTGACAGCTTATTTGCAGAAGGAGGAACTTCAGCTCTGTTGTCAACAGTTTCAGGTCTAGATGATTTTGAGCTTATTTGTTTCCTGGTTGTAAAATAAAAGAAAGTCGGTGAGGCGATGATCGGATTACCAAAATCAACAGAATTTAATAAACGAATTCCCAAACAGAAGTTTTATGAAAATATGGAGATTTCTTCAGTAATAAAACAGATATTTGTAGAACAGATAAAGATGATATACTGGAGAAACAAAATAGCAGTTTCTACTACGAACCTTGCAACAGGTCATGATGTGACAGAGATAGAAGTTTTTGAAATCCGACTGAATCATTCTGAGTTAGATGAAAGAGTGCTTCGCCAGATAGATAGAGAAATTCCATATCATATTTTATTTCTGTTGGAATATGAGAGAAAATACCAGGCATGGATTGGCTATAAAGAAATTGCAGTAACTGGAAATAAAAGAATTAAATTAGGGGGATATTATCATACAGACTGGGAAAATGGAGATAAATTATCTTTGAGAATGGAAGGATTAAGTCTGGATGCAGTATACGAAAATTTTGTTCGCCAGATTGCTGGTGATAAGCTGAAAAAAGAAACCTCGGATGAAAGCCTGAAAGAGTCTGTTGCTAAAGATGAAAAGAAAAAACAGTTAGAAAAGCAGATAAATGCTTTAACGGTTAAAATACACAAAGAGAAACAATTGAATAAACAAGTAGAGTTGAGCAACCAATTGAAAATACTCAAGAAGAAATTAGAGGTGACAAGTTGACACAAGAATATTTATTTATTAATGAAAAATATAAAAAAGAAATAGAATCTTTTACTGTTTCGGACAAAGTTCAAAAAAAAATAAAAATTATTGAAAATAGCTCCTGTTGGACACTTAGTTTAAATATAGATGGTGAAAATGAAGAAATAGCCAAATTACTTGATTCATTAAATATTCAAATATGTCAGAATTATAAACCAACGGTTTTATCTAATGGTTGTTCTGCGTATTTTAATAAATCATTGTATCCTATTGTTAATGAATTTGAACGTAAATTGAGAAAACTTTTATATCTTGCTAGTGCACTTCAAGGTGATAACGATTCTTACAAAGTTATTAATGATATTGAGTCTAAAGATTTGGGGGAAATATTTGAAGCTTTGTTTTCTGATTCTGATTTTGTAAAAAAGGTTAAAGAACAAATCAACAAAAAAACATGGAATTTTACACGAGATGAATTAATAGCTTGTATTGAATCACTTAAAGAAAATACTTTGTGGGACACTCTTCTTGGAACAGAGCGAGTGAAAACTCTCCGAAAAAAATTCAATGAATTAAGAAACTATCGGAATGATGTGATGCATGCGCACAATATCAATCTAAATCAATTTAAATTGGCTAAACGATTATTTCAAAAGGTAAATGCAGAATTGGATATTGCTATAAGAGAGTTAATAGGGGCTAAAGAAGAAAATGAGCCAACTACACCTGTTGATTTTAATCGTAAATTAAGTTCCGCTTTAATGTTGTTACAAGATTATAGTAGCATTGATGATCTTAGTAGCAAACTGAACTCGACCATAATGTCATTGCAAAATCGACCTGAAGCTAAATTATATAGTGAAATTGAAAAATTAAATAATAAAATCCAGTCCGCATTTAGCCCTGAGCTAATAAAAACTTTATCTGCTATTGAAAACATCGAAAATTATATATCTAATCCTCAATATATAAAAGCTATTTCTAATTGGGAGAAAATCATTGCATTACAAAATAATATTGCTTCTGCTAGTAATACTGTTCAAAAAAATATGGAGGATAACTGAATGGAAAAGATGAAAATGACGTCATTAGACATGAAAGAACAAAATATAAATAAAATTAGTATAATGTTTCCAAACTGTATTACAGAAACCATTGATGAAAATGGAAAGTTAAAAAAAGCAATTAACTTTAAAATGCTACGTCAAATGCTTTTCGATGATATAGTTGAAGGTGATGAAAATTATGAATTTACATGGGTAGGTAAAAAGGCGGCCATTGTTGAGGCAAATAAACCTATTAAGAAAACACTTCGCCCTTATCCGAATGAAAGTATTAACTGGGATACAACTGAGAATCTTTATATAGAAGGTGATAATCTGGAAGTCCTTAAATTGCTTCAAGAAAGTTATCTCAATAAAATAAAAATGATTTATATTGATCCACCGTATAATACAGGAAACGATTTTATTTATAATGATGAATTCCAAATGACTAGTGAAAAATATTCTGATGAAATTGGTGAAAAAGATAAAAATGGAAATAGAATGTTTAAAAACGCAGACAGTAATGGGCGTTTTCATTCGGACTGGTGCTCAATGATTTATTCTCGTCTTATGTTGGCAAGGAATTTATTGAATGATGAGGGTGTTATTTTTATCTCGATTGATGATAATGAGATAGCAAATTTAATAAAAATTTGCGATGAAATCTTTGGACAAGATAACTTTCAAGGGATATTTGTAATCAACGCTTCTCCTAGTGCTATTGATTATGGATGTATAGCCAAAATGCATGAATATGCCGTAATGTATTCTAAAAACAGTTTACAGGTAAAATGTTATCAATTAAAGGAGGAGAATAAAAAATTTGATTACAAAGATGAATTAGGAGAATTTATTATTTATCCTTTATATAATGGCAATGTAGCATTTAATCCACAAACAAGACCTAATTTATTTTATCCTTTTTATCTGAATCCAAATCATAAGCTGGATAATGATTTTTATGAAATAGGATTAGAACCAAAAGAGGGATGGGTCGAAGTTTGGCCTGTAATAAGTCAAAAAGATGGGATACAAAGAGTCTGGAGATGGGGAAAAGAAGAAAAGGCCAGAAAAAATCTGAATAAAGAAATTGTAGGTTATAAAAATCGAGAAGGCGAATATCGAATAGTTCAAAAATATAGATCGGACAAAAAAACTATTAGATCATTATTACTGGATAAAAGTTTTTCATCAAGACGAGGAACAGCAGAAGTTCAAGAATTGTTTGGAAGAAAAGTATTTTCATTTCCTAAACCCATAGAACTTCTAAAACAGTTTACTGAAAGCGGATTAGCTGCTGATGATATTGTGATGGACTTTTTCTCAGGGTCAGCATCAATGGCTCAGGCAATTATGGAGCTCAATGCAAAAGATGGAGGCAAAAGAAAATATATATTAGTTCAGTGGCCAGAAGCTTGTGAAAAGAACAGCGAAGCTTATAAAGCGGGGTATTCTAATATTTGCGAAATTGGGAAGGCACGTATTTGTCGTGCTGGAAAAGCGATTAGAGAAAAAAATCCATTGATAACACAAAAGTTAGACGTTGGTTTCAGAGTTTTTAAATCAGATACGACCAATATGCAGAATATATACTATACTGCTGGAGATTATTCGCAAGGAATGTTAGAGATGCTGCAATCAAACATTAAGGAAGATCGTACTGATTTAGATTTATTATTTGGCTGTTTACTTGAATGGGGACTTCCGCTGTCACTTCCGTATACCTCCGAACAGATTGACGGTTGCATAGTGCACAATTACAATGATGGTGATTTAATTGCCTGTTTCGATGAAAACATTCCAGATAGTGTTATTAAAGCAATTGCAAAGAAACAGCCACTTAGAGCTGTATTCCGGGATAGTAGTTTTACAGATAGTCCTTCCAAGATCAATGTCGATGAGATTTTTAAACTGACAGCACCAAATACCCGTGTGAAAGTCATTTAAGGAGGAAGGAAATGAAGTTACGATTTAAACATCAGAAATTTCAGGCGGATGCTGCAAAAGCCGTAGTGGATGTGTTTGCAGGTCAGCCATATCTGACTCCTTCTTATATGATAGATAGAGGGTACGAGGGAAAAACAATGAAAGGTGAAGAATTTTCCCAGATATCTGCAACAGAAGAACAGGACTTTACCGGATGGAGTAATCATAAAATTGTACCTGAGTTAAGTGACCGTCTGATTCTGGAACATTTACAGAAAATACAGCGTGAAAATCAAATAGAACCTTCTCCTAAACTGGAAGGACGGTATAACCTAACAGTTGAAATGGAAACTGGTGTTGGAAAAACATACACTTATATTAAGACGATGTATGAATTGAATCGCACCTATGGCTGGAGCAAGTTTATTGTGGTTGTGCCGAGTATTGCGATTCGTGAAGGTGTATATAAAACGTTTCAGGTAACAGAAGAGCATTTTGCGGAGGAGTATGGAAAGAAAATTCGGTTTTTTATCTATAATTCTGCGCAGCTTACAGAAATTGATCGTTTTGCATCTGACAGTTCTATTA
>NZ_JBWJVP010000188.1:0-8009 GCF_056339915.1 Blautia sp. ZXY-1-B12
TATCTATGGATGGGATCGGGGATGTACGGGCAAAGGCCATGCAGGACTGGTTTGAGACGAATGAAGCAGAATACAAAAAACTGCTAAATCTTCTCACCATTTCAGATGATCTGATCCAGAAGAAAGAAATATCAGCTTCCTTGGAAGGGATGACCTTTGTGATTACTGGAGCAGTCCACATCTTCAAGAACAGAAATGCGTTGAAAGAAGAGATCGAATCCAGAAATGGAAAGGTATCCGGTTCTGTTTCTTCAAAGACAGATTACCTGATTTCCAATGAACCATCCACTTCTGCCAAGTCTGTGAAAGCAGCAAAACTTGGTGTGCCGGTCATCACGGAAGAGGAATTTTTAGAAAAATTTAAAACACAGGAGGAAACATTATGAAATATGTACTTATTTTTTCTGACGGCGAAAGCATCGAGGCAGAAACATGCGAAACAAGAAAAGAGGCTCATGAGAAGATGGTCAAGTCTTATGAAGAGTATTATCCGGAAGACCAGAATGAAACCTGGGCAGATATGTCTTATCTCGGAGAAGAATCTGCACTGTTGTACTTAAACGGCGACGGAACCTGTTGCTGGAGCATCTATGCTGTTTAAACATAACAACCCGGCTGCCTGAAAGCAGCCGGGAACTTAGGAGGAATAACATGAGTAAGATATTATGCCATCCTGAAGACAAAAGTATATGTACTTTTATCAGCAAGGGAAGCCGCTGCATCTGTGGCTCTAACTGCTTTCATTACAGAAATGCAGACGGAGTAATTGCCGGATATTGTAATGCCTGTGGCAGGCTGCGAGGATATCCGACAAGAAAACCTGATGGATTATGGATAACTAAGGAGGATTGATATGCTCTATCATGTGAGCTTATTTCCGGTCAAACAGTTTTATCCCAGGATACCTGTTTCCAGATGCTGCGGAGAAAATTCCTATATATCCAGAATTTCGTTCAGCCAATTCTCAGCGTTGAAGGCTTTAAGTGCCATTCCGGAAGGAGGACGAAATATCTCCTGTATGCTGAAACTTGGAATCTGCCCGGTATTATATGTCTATACAATACCGGAGGATCAATGTATTCTGGTACATTACCCGGAAGAAAAAGCAAAAGGGATACGGTATATGGAAGATATTTTGGAATATGTACCAGATTCCGATCTGACTGGGGAATGCTGGCTGTTAGATAAACCAGATATGGATATGTTTACCTGCCGCACATTTTATGTCTCGCATATTGAGTTTGACATAAGTGATGTTGATCTCTATATCATAAAAAACATTGAGTTGGAGCCATGTGTCAATCCGGAAAGCAATCTGGATAGACTTTTTGCCAAATTTCGTTGTAAATGCAAACCTGATGATCCGGGATTATCGGAATTTTACTATCCGGGAAATGAGAATGCTTTTCTAACATACATATTGGATATATTTGAAGAAAAAGGAGAAAATTATGGAATATAGTATTACTGAGGACGAATTAAGAGAAATTATTGAGATGTTGGGAAACGGCTGGGACTGCGAAACAGTAGAGGCCGATGAAACCTTGTACGTCCGTTTTTCAGACGGCGAGGAAATCAAAGACTATGAATTTGTAAGCTGTTAAAACAAAGGAGGAAATTATGATCAGATTGAGTGATGCTGTATTTACTTCAAGTGAACCGGATTACGATACTGTAATCGCTATCCGTATCAAAAACGGGGAATATTATTTCCTTGGATGGATGGAAAATGCTGAAGGCTATAAATATGTAATAGCAAAACATCCGGAGGAGAACCTTCTCGACAGAGACTGCTTTTCTGATGCAAACAGCCTCTATTGCAACATTATAAGCTGTGATGGATACAACGATGCATATCTGTCAGCTAAGAATGAAAATCCATATTCTGATTTTCTCTCAAATATCAAATGTTATGAGAGAAATGCAATGTCGGATGCTGATGATCATGACATCTTCTCTCTTACGATGGATGAAATCTATTCCATCTGTGATGCATTAAGAGATGGGGATTATGTTTTCGTGATCGATGATTTCAGATAGGAGGAATGGATATGGGAGCATTGAAGAGCCACGATTTTATTTATAAGGGATTGCAGCTCCATTTGAATGATGCGAAGTATCATAATGAATTTACTCCAAAATATCTTTTGATGTTCTGGAATGATTCCTTTGGTTACTGGCAGGAACAGATCCATGTGGGTTCAAAAAGGGAAGCTCTTGCGTACATCAGAGAGTGCGAAAAGTCGCACTGCCGGATGTTTGCCTGATTGTTCAAAAACGAAAAGACATGCAGATGCATGTCTTTTTTTCAATCGGAACCCGGTTCCGATTTCTTATCCAAGAAGTTCACGCAATTTTTCAATCTCCGCGGATGAAAGCGTTACGCCTTTTTCCATCTTTGTACGATCCTGGTTCCAGATGCGGATGTCATATTTTGAATCTCCGCCATTCCAGGATACGATGTTAACTTCTTTCTTCCAGCCATTGCTTGTCTCAGAAAGTACGCCGATACTTTTAATGATTTCGAATTTTAAGATACTCTGCGGGAATTCTCGGTAATTCAATTACCGAGATGAAAGCAGGACGTTTTTTTGACCGTTACCTCTTCCCGAGAGGCTTTTCTGCTCCTATCGCCCAGTTCCCACAGTGATGCAGGATCCGGAGCCTTGATATACTGACCTGCTTGTATTTGGGAGATGTACAGATATAGCTGTCCTCCTTATCCTTTACATAGCAGGAAGTCCCGGTAAAACCGGTGATCCATCCTTTTTTTCCATCCAGTTCCACGCGGTCGAACAGACAGGCGGTCATGGAGGCTTTTTTCTCCCCGCTTCCTTTTGTGACCGTAACAGACTTTGTGTTCTTATCGATCCTTGAAGCAGTACGGTTTGGTTCCTTCCTGCCCTTCCGAGGGGTTTCTTCATGGAGGGAGCGTTTTTTTCTCCTTACCTGCTGGATGTGGATGACAGGTTCTTCATCCTTCACGGATGTGACTTCCGTCTTCACCAGCGCGATGGCAGTGGCATCGTTCCCATGGCTTTTCGGCAGTTCCAGTTTCTCCCTGTCTGCCTTAGTGATATTGCCATAGGTAAATACCGCATCCGGGAATGCCTTCCGCAGACGTTTCTTCAGGATGTTCATGAACGTGGCATCTCTCAGGCCCCTGGTAAACTTTTTCTGATCCTGCATCCACTGGTAAAGGATGCCTCCGGGCAGATGGTTTTCCGTGGTATGGCAGTTACTGCATACCGCAGCCATGTACTTTGGGTCATCCGATGCTCCCCTGCTCCTGTAAAGGATATGGTGTACATGAAGCTTCCCGCCATTCTTTTTACATACCCGGCAGGTATACCCGTCCCGGGCAAGGACATAGGCGCGCACATTTTCATAGTCATACTGCGGTCCTTTCTGGTACAGCTCCCCGTGGATCCCCGGATCCTTCATCCTGGCCGGGTCAAAACGGCCCAGTTCGATGGAAAGCCGGTATCCTTCCGGGAGAAGGTCCAGTAGTTTCCGGATCCACTGGATATGATGATCCGTTTTGGACTGCAGGGATGGCGGCAGCCACCCTGCCTGTCTTTTGGAAGTGAACGTGTTCTTCTGTTTCTTCCAGTGCCGTCCTTTCCGGTCTGCCTTCTCATTGTAGATACGCTTTGTCTTTGGCTTCCACTTCGGGTGCCGGTACCGGGTCTTCCGATACCGTCTCCCTCTCCTTGAGGAAGCCCTTGATTCCAACAGCCTCCGTTTGGACATGGAATCCCGGAGCCCGATCTCTTCCTTATGTAAGACAGTACCGTCCTTTTGCACAACGGAAGCTCCGATGTGCTGCGACCCGGTATCGATCCCTAGATATCCGGGCTGTACGGTGCTGCCGGTCTTATAGTTCAGTTTTATTGTAAATGGGACCTTCCGGTAAACGGAAGCTTTCCCACCCTTCAGTAATAAACGGGCTTTCCTTTCAGATGCAGGCATCAGCCGGCATCCGTTCAGCCCTACCACAAACACACTCATGGCTGGTCCCTCCTTATGTTATTATGGCAGGTACGCAAAAGTCCTGCCCTCCCACAGGGGAGTGTTCACCCTTCGACAATGTTCCGGATACTTCCTGCACCAGGTCGGTATCTTCTTCTCCGGGAAGACATCCGTTGCCTGAACCCTGTGCCGGCTTGGGTACCACCGGGTCGGGTATTGATATCCGGGACGTAGCACTAATGGTATCCTTCACAGCATGGAAGCTGTAAGTTCCGTTGCGCTTAGTCTAGTCAGCATGCCCTTTCGGGTACTACAGATAACTGATCCATACATTTCTGCATGCTCGGTTATTCTATAGCCGAGAAGCTGACTTCTGCCATTCCTTATTTTTCCTTTTTTCTTTATCATAATTAATTTTTTGATTTCTTTTTAATGGTGCGAAAAATCCCACTGTTTTTATTATATCGCATGAACCTTCATATTGACACAAATAAAAAACGAAAGGAGAAAATTATGTATCAGTTAATCAAATCTACTTCATTTGGAGGTATTTCTGTAGAGGAAAGCCTTAGTCTGTCGTTTCTTCAGGAAAAAATGAGAAAGGATTTTCAGGTGATCATAAAAATGAAATCTGTATCCGCTTCCGAACTTTCAGACAAAACAGCGTTTATTCATGCAGGAGCTAAATGCTACCACTGGCTAATCAGAGAGGAATGCTGCAAGGTGGCAGTCCGCGGAGGTTTTCTGGAGGCCTCAGAGATTAATGACCCAGATTACCCTGGAATTTCCGTTGATTTTACCAGAGCTGATGGTGACATCATGCCACTTGCTCTTATCGAGCAGAAGGAAAATCATCTTAAAGCTGTTGTGTATACAAAAATGTACAAGGAAGAACCAGAGTACAATGAGCCATTCGAATATGACAGCGAAATGATACGGAACCTTTGCTTCAGTTCCTATATTCAGGATGATAACTCCGTAAAATATCCTAAGAATTTGTCTTACAGAAAATTCTGTCAGACAGTATTTGAGGACAGGGCGTATATGAAGGAAATCCTTCCTGATGAGGAATACCGATTATACGAGAATTATCTGCAAATGGTAGAAAATGGTTATATTCCTGAATAAAAAAAATACTCTTCTCAATCGGAACCCGGTTCCGATTGAAATGAGTCTTTTTTTTGATAATAATTTGATACGATCCAGACATTATTTTGACAGTTTATTCTTATTTATAATTGAATTTTATCTTGGCATGATTTAAAATGTTAACAGGATAAAATTGAAATAATCAAAATGATAACGAAGGATAAAAGCTGATTTTATGGAATACAAAGATTTTAAAATTAAAATATTACCGCTTACCTGTCTGGAAAAAGATCCTTTAAATGAAGAGGCATATCTGGATACAGATGTAAGCAATCTTGCTGAATCAATGAAGGATATAGGTTTCTTTGGAGATCTTGTAGCATACCCGATCGAAGGAGAAAAATACCGGATCGAATCCGGGCATCGTAGATATGACGCAGCTATGCTTGCAGATATAACAGAAGTTCCTGTCTTTATTACTGAACCTCCCCAAAATCTGGTTGAACGAAGAAAAAGACTAAATCAGTGGAATGACTACGCTCGTCCAACTACTCCACTGGGAACTGCCAAATTGATCGATTTTAAATATCACACATATAAAATGGAAAATGACTACCTGAAAAAAATAGGAAAGAACACATTTCCGATTCTGGAACGAATCTCCAAAGAAATGAATATATCTATAGCGCACATATCAAAAATGAGGGCATTACTTAAGTTAAATCCGAAAATGCAGTCCTTAGCAGAGAGTGGAAATTATTCATGGGCGATTTTAAGCCAGGCAAGTCAGCTTAATGATTTCCAACAAAATATGCTATACAGAAAGATTACAATGCAGGGCAGTATTCAATCTGCTGTTTCGGGTAATTGGATCAAAGACGAGATCGATAAAGCGAAATGTATAAAAAAGGATTATGTGTATTCTGTATACAGGGAAGAAAAACCAGATCATCCTGAAGTTAAAGAAAAAACTAAATTCCGTCATAAAGACGGATATAAAAGGATAGAAAAAAGCTATGATTTTCTGAAATCTGCTTTTGAAGATGATTCGATCATTAAGGCGAATCGTCTTGAGGATTGTTTATCCATCCTGATTGAGATGCAGGATAACCTTAATGATTATATTACTGAGATCAAAAAAAAATTAGAATAATGAATTCTCCATAGAATAAAAAAAGATCTTCCGAATTTATCAATCGGAGGATCTTTTTTAATTGATGAAATTGTTACAATCAGAACCGGGTTCCGATAAAAAAGTGAATTCGAATTCACTTTTTTATCTGTCGGTTCATGCAGCAAGACTCCAGATACCGCGGCTTTCGGATACAAAATCCGGATACATCTGAAGTACCTGTCTGACCTTGTCTCTCCAGTGTGGATTGGAACCAGCTTTTGCATACCCTTCCACTTCCCTGTAGATATTTGAAAGGGAAGATGCTCTTCCGAGTTTTTTGAGTACTGCAAATACAACGTCCCTCCAGGTTGCAGATCTGCTATTCCTGATATCCAGTTCCTTTTTGAGTGGAATCTGAAAATCAAGAATATAAGGAGCTATTTTTTTGAGTACGAGAATATACTCATGTACGATCGGGACGAAGTTTTTGGAAGAATAACTTCGACCTCCAGAACAGGTATTGTGCTGCATTTTAATGAGCACCTGTTCCAGTCCGCCTGGTTTTACGATGTCCGTTAACATGGAATGTAACCCGTTTCTGCGGACATCTCCCATTAAGATTCCCATTCGTGCCCCACTCTGTAAAGAGGCGAAATATTTCATAACGATACCGTTTAAGGTTTTCATAAATGTTTCCCATGGCATCTGCCCCAGGTCACATTTTGATAATTCACCACTTGGGTCCGGATACATAGAACCGGCATAGGGTATCCTGATCTCAGCTCCATATGGCGGATGCATAAACAAGAAGTCTGCATCTGTAAACTGTACTGGAACTTCATCAGTCACTGCATTTACGCATAAGATCCCGGGACGTACCGGCGTTGGATTTAAGTCCGCTCCAACATAATCAATTTTCATATCTTTGGCTACATCAAAACCGGTCCCTGATCCGGCAAATAATTCTGCGAATTTTTTGACCTTATACTTCCAGATTAAAAATGCCTGATACCAGCCAGAGCAGTTCCCCCTGTATTTTTGGTCTCCCCATGGTCCTCTGTCAGGAAACGACAGGACCGTACTGTCGTTCTCCATAAGCCTTGCAATAATTTCATTTCTGTTCATGATTTTCTCCTTTCGTTTTTCGTTTGCAATATAAAATGAAATTATTAAAGGCAAAATAAAAAAAGAGATAATGCAGTACATTATCTCTTACAATCGGAACCCGGTTCCTATTTAATTTGCAAAACGGTTCATTAATACTTCAATCTTTTCAGAAATGATTTTATTTAGACCTTCCAGCTCGTTGATCGTTTGTTCCAGATCCTTCTCCGGGATCACATATTCATCTTTTAATACTTCTGTTAATTCAGAAGAGTATTTTTTGATTTTCTTTGTGGCAACTTTTGGTTTGATATAACCTGTCGCCTTAGACTTTGGAATATTTGTCTGCTCAATTTCTTGAGCCTTTTTTTTCTGGTCGTTTTCAATCTCTTCCTGCTTTAATTCTCTGCACTTTTTGATAATCCATGTTTTTGTAACCGGCTCCGGTTCATTCTGAATATCACATACAAGTTCTTCCTGCTTTTGATCAGAAAGAGTTACAGCATCTGTGAGTGCAGTCCAGGAATATTCTTTGGAAGCGGCCATTTCCTGCAGTTTTGGAATTAATTTAAGAAGAGTACGATATTTTGTTATCGTTCTTACATCCAGACCCATGAACCCACTGACTTTCTTAATAATGTCTCCCGATTCGATTGTATTTCCAGCTTCATCTTTATCAAGCAGGTCGTTTTCTCTTTTATACTCATATTCATCTCTGAATGTATAATAG
>NZ_JBWJVP010000189.1:0-24559 GCF_056339915.1 Blautia sp. ZXY-1-B12
GCATGGATCTCTTCCGGTTTTAACAGATTAATATCAGAATTCAAAACCTCGTCATCATAAGGATTTAATTCTTCCTCCATGATCTCTGAGCAGATGCCAATGCACTCGTCGCATATAAATACTTTACCATCCGGACCTGCGATCAGTTTTCTTACCTGATCTTCTGTCTTCTGGCAAAAGGAGCATCTTACTTTTCCTTCTCTCATTTTTTCTGCCATGAATTTATGTCTGTCCTTTCTCTATACTAACTAATAAGACTCCTGTGACGATTCACAGGAGTCTTATCTTTCGCATTATTTATGCATGACTACACCGTCAATCAGTCCATATGCCTTTGCTTCTTCAGCAGTCATATAGTTGTCCCGGTCTGTATCACGCTCAACAACTTCTATCGGCTGACCGGTATTTGCAGCCAATAACTCATTTAAAGTTCTCTTTGTCTGTGCGATATGATCTGCCACGATCTGGATCTCTGTTGCCTGTCCCTGCGCACCGCCGGATGGCTGATGGATCATGATAGTGGAATGCGGAAGAGCAAATCTCTTTCCTTTTGCACCGCCTGCCAGAAGAAAGGCACCCATGCTGGCAGCCATTCCAAGACAAATGGTAGAAACATCGCATTTAATATACTGCATGGTATCATAGATCGCCATGCCGGCTGTTACGGAACCGCCCGGGCTGTTGATATACAGCTGAATATCTTTACCAGGATCTTCTGCTTCCAGGAAAAGAAGCTGTGATACGATCAGTCCTGCACTCACATCATTTACTTCTTCACCAAGAAAAATGATTCTGTCCTTCAGAAGCCTTGAATAGATATCATAGCTTCTCTCTCCCCTGCTTGTCTGTTCAATGACATAAGGTACTAAACTCATATAAACGCCTCCATTTACGCGGCTGACTTTTTTCCGAAAGAGGCAGACATCTGAGCCTGTCTCTTTCCGGTTCTTAAAATTCGATTACTTTAAAATTAAACTTCCTTAGCAGCGTCAGCGATAACAGTAACTGCTTTCTGTACAGCCATGTCTTTCTTCATCTGCTCAAGTTCACGCTCTCCAAGTAATTCTTTTAACTTGTCAGCTTCCATTTTGTATGCTTCAGCCATCTTGGAGATCTCTTCATTTACTTCTTCCTCTGTCGGCTGAATGTTCTCAACTTCTGCTACTTTCTCAAGAACCAGTCTTGTCTGGATTCTCTTTAATGCCTGTGGTTTCATATCTTCCATCATCTTATCAGCTGTCATGCCAGTGAACTGGAAGTACTGATCCATGGATAATCCCTGGGACTGCATTCTTCTGCTGAAATCATCAAGCATCTGACGGCACTGTGTCATAAGCATAGCTTCCGGAATATCCATCTGTGCATTTTCGATTACTTTATCTACTGCTGCATCTTCTTTTGCACGTTTTGCTTCGTTTGCTTTCTTATCTTCAAGGTTTGTTTTCACATGCTCTTTGTACTCTGCAAGTGTATCGAACTCAGAGACATCTTTTGCAAAATCATCATCCAGTTCAGGAAGTTCTTTTGCTTCGATCTTCTTAACTGCGCATTTGAAGATTGCTTCTTTACCTGCAAGTTCTTTTGCCTGATATTCTTCAGGGAATGTAACTTTTACGTCTACATCATCGCCAACTTTAGCACCAACAAGCTGTTCCTCGAATCCCGGGATAAATGTGTTGGAACCAAGTGTCAGAGGATACTCTGTAGCCTGTCCGCCATCGAAAGGTACTCCGTCTACAGATCCTTCGAAGTCGATTGTTACGATATCATTTAACTGAGCTGCGCGGTCTTCTACGCTGATTGTTCTGGAGTTTTTCTCCTGCTCTTTCTTGAGTTCAGCTTCTACGTCTTCGTCTGTTACTGTGATTTCAGTTTTCGGTACTTCTACACCTTTGTAATCACCTAATGTAACTTCCGGTTTAACAGCAACTTCTGCTGTGAAGATGAATGCTTTTCCAGGCTCAGCCTGTGTGATGTCGATTGTAGGCTGGGAAACGATCTCAAGTTCGCATTCAGCTAATGCTTTGCTGTAGTGTTCCGGGATCAGAGCGTTAACAGCATCTTCAAGGAATACTCCTTTGCCATACATCTGCTCGATCATTTTTCTTGGAGCTTTTCCTTTACGGAATCCAGGGATGGAAATTCTTCCTTTTGCTTTCTGGTATGCATTCTGCATTGCTTTTTCTAAATCTTCAGCGGCAACTTCGATAGTAAGTTTAGCCATGTTTTTTTCCATTTTTTCCACCTGTAAACTCATGTTACAATGTTCCTCCTTAAATTCAGGTTATATTTTGCGACTGGTTTTTCAGCTGCGTTATATCATTCACAGTTTTTACCTATTTTTATATATTCAAGTCTGAGCTCCGCTCCCACTATTGCAGAAGCGGGAGAGTTACTGTTCACTCTGTGTCAGTAACGCAAGAAGTCTGTTTATAACTCAATTATATATTTACAGTCATTGTAGCAGTATAGCACAAAAAATCTAAAAGTGCTAGTGTTTTTTCGCATAAAAATAAGGGTTTTGGGATGTTTTAACGTGTGTAAACTACAGATTCTGCGATTTCTTTTGCTTTTTCCTCGTTTTCGAGCTGTGAAATCAGGGAGAGTGCGAAGTCTGCAGCTGTTCCCAGGCCGCGGCTGGTGGTTATGTTTCCGTCTACTACCACGCTGTCTTCACTTGTTACTGCGCCATCTTTGGAAAGAATCTCCATGAATGACGGATAGGAAGTTGCTTTGCGGCCTTTGAGGAATCCCAGTCCGGAAAATACGCTTGGAGCTGCGCAGATAGCGGCGATTTTTTTGCCTTTGTTATTGAAGTCGGTCAGAAGGTCAGTGAGTGGTTTGTAGCCGGCAAGGTATTTGGTTCCCGGCATTCCTCCCGGAAGAACGAGCATGTCGGCGTCGGCGAAGTCGGTTTCAGCGAATGTGGCGTCGGTGAGCATGGTGATTCCGTGGGATGTCTGGATCCGGGTGGTTTCTTTGATGGATACGGTTTTGATGTCGATTCCGGCGCGGCGGAGAAGGTCTACTACGGTTAAGCCTTCGATGTCTTCGAATCCGTCGGCGAGAAAGATGTATACTTTTTTACTCATTTTTTTGTGCCTCCTGATTGTTGTATTTTTTAAGATTTTTATCTTGTTTTTCTGAAATGAATTATAGCATTTTTTATGGATAGTTACAATGTTTGTTTGGATTGGGTAGGGACACTGGGCAGGGGCGCGCGAAGCCATCTGTCTCCTGGGGTTCAGTTTCGTGAGCCTAAGTAACTCTTCAAATTCACCCCAGGAGACAGATGGCTTCGCGCTGGGAACTGGCAAAATGTTATTTTTACCATAGCTCTGGTTTCAAGTCTTTCGGCAATGGATTGGGATATGTTTCTCCGTCTAATGTTTCTGTCAGTTCTTTTCTGGCTTGATTTGCCAGTTCTGGATTTTGTAAAAAATCCAGAGCTGTGAGGGACATGATTTTGGCGGCGTAGAGCATTCCTTTGTGAGCGATTGAGGATTTGCCCTGGGCTACTGCCTGCCAGGAGTGGAGGGCGGTTCCTGCGGCGAATGTGGGGATGTTGAGGTGGACGGTTGGGACAATCCAGCTTACATCGCCTACATCGGTGGAGTATTTGAGGTCGCTGTACAGGTTTTGGCTGGCTATTGGCTGGAAGATTGGTTTTTTCATGGCTTCGGCGGCGTTTGATCCAAAGTAGTCCCGGGCGATTGTAGGGAGTTGGTTTTTGTCCTGATCCGAGAGGGACTGCTGGAATTTTTGTGCGTAGGCATATTCCTGCTCTGTGTATGGAATAGGGCCGAGTTTTTCCAGGTAAGTGTTCATATGGTCTGCAAGGATTTTGCTGGAAATCAGGTTTGAGTAAGCGGCTACCTGGCGGATTTCTACGGTGGTTTCGGTCATGAGGGCGGCGCCTTTGGCTATATTACATACACGGTTGTAGAGTTCTTTTACCTGAGTGATCTTTGGCGCGCGGATGGCGTAGAGTACCTGGGCTCTGGACTGGACTACGTTTGGGGCATCTCCGCCTGTGTCTGTGATGGCATAGTGGATTCTGGCTTCGTCTATCATGTGTTCACGCATGTAGTTTACGCCTACGTCCATTAATTCTACTGCATCCAGTGCGGAGCGGCCCAATTCCGGGCACATGGAGGCGTGAGCCGGGGTTCCGTGGAATGTGAAGAAGACTCTGAAGTTTGCTTTGGTGCTTCCGTAGCATGCACGTCGTCCCTGCTCCGGGTGCCAGCAGAGGGCGAGGTCGCAGTCGAAATAGCCGTCACGTACGAGAAACGCTTTGCCTCCGGCATTCTCTTCAGCAGGACAGCCGTAGTAGCGGATTGTTCCTTTCAGGTTGTGTTCTTTCATGAAGTCTTTTAATGCGATGACGGAAGCAAGGGTGCCTGTTCCGATAAGCTGATGACCGCAGCCATGACCACAATTATCAGTATGTCCTGAACCTGGATTTTGTTTCTTTTCTCTTTCCGACACGCTTTCATATTTTGAATCTGATGTTTTTTCTTCCGGGATTCTCTCGGTAGTATCTGCTTTCTGCGAAAGTCCCGGCAGAGCATCAAATTCGCCAAGAAATCCTATAACCGGTTTTCCGGAACCGTATTCTGCAATAAATGCTGTTTCCTCTCCTGCCAGATTTGATCTAACAGAGAATCCCTCTTTCTTTAACGACTGTTGAAGCAATTCAGAAGATTCATATTCCTGAAATCTCGGCTCCGCATACTCCCAGATTTTATCGCTGATTTTGGCATAATATTCTTTTTTATCTTCAATTTTTTCTGATATTTCTTTTATGTATTCATCCATATATTTTTCCTCCTGTCCCGTGCTGTTTCCTACTTTCTTCTTCATTCCCCACAACATTTTTATCTATTTTACATTAAGCAGATATCATGTTACTGTTCACACACCACTATCCCGAGACATACAAGCCAAAATTCCATTTCCGCAGGCAATCTGGAATTTTGGCTACGTTACTGAGAACGGAATGAACAGTAACGATATCACCGTTTGATTTAAGTAAAATATGCGTTTTCATTATTTTTCATATATGCTATTATCATTATAGCACAAACTAAAAGATTAACACATTTTAACTCAATGGAGGAAATTTAAATGGAAATCGAACGTAAATTTTTAATATCCAAAGAAAATCTGCCAGCAAATCTTGATGCTTATCCACACCATAAACTCGAACAGGGCTATTTATCCACCGCACCGGTAGTCCGTATCCGCAAAGAAGATGATAACTACTATCTCACCTATAAATCCAAAGGTCTTATGACCCGCGAAGAATATAATCTTCCACTTACAAAAGAATCCTACGAACATATGCGTCCAAAAGCTGACGGAATCCTTATTTCCAAAACCCGCTATCTTATTCCTGAAAAGGATGGACTCACCATTGAACTGGATGTATTTGATGGCCCCTATGAGGGACTCTATCTCGCAGAAGTGGAATTTTCTTCTGAAGAACAGGCGCTCAGTTATAATCCACCTGTATGGTTTGGAGAAGATGTTACAAACTCCGGTAAATACCACAACAGTCATCTGAGTCAGGGGAATTTATAATAAAACAGCTCCGAAATATTGTTCTGTTAATATGTATTTGCAGAACAATATTTCGGAGCGTCCCTCTTATATATAATATATAACTAAGATTACATCTTTTTACCTTTTTCAGCAGCTCCATTCAGAGCTTCAAAGACAGCACTTCTGAATCCGTTCTGTTCCAGGATTCTTACTCCCTCGATGGTACTTCCGGCCGGTGAACATACCATATCCTTCAGTTCTCCCGGATGCATGCCTGTTTCCAGTACCATTTTTGCGCTTCCAAGTAAAGCCTGTGCAGCAAACTGATAAGCCTGTTTTCTTGGCATTCCCTGGGCTACCGCAGCATCTGCCATTGCTTCTATGAACATAAAAACATATGCAGGTGAACATCCGCTTACAGCACTTACTGCGTCCATCAGACGCTCCGGAACTACTTCTGTACGTCCAAAGCTGTCTGTAATCTCACAGATCTGAGCCAGTTCTTCTGCCGATACTTTCTCATTGGCACATACGCCTGTCATCCCCTCCCCAACCTGAGCAGGAGTATTCGGCATCATTCTTACCACTTTCAGAGGCTGTCCACATTTTTCTTCTAACCAGGCAAGAGTTTTCCCCGGTGCAATGCCTACAACTGTGTGTTCCGGTGTCAGTTCATCTTTTACTTCATTCAGCACTTCTTCATAAAACTGCGGTTTCACGGCCAGGAAAACCAGTCTTGTGTTTTTTACCACTTCATGGTTGTCCAGGGTTGTAACCACTCCCAGCTTTTCTCTGCTTCGTTTGCTTCCTTCTTCTGAAAGATTGGAAACAATAATCTCATCTTTTTTATAAAGTCCTTTTTTCAGCATACCACTGATCATGGCAGAAGCCATATTTCCGCATCCGATAAATCCGATTTTCATAAATCTGCTCCTCTCTTGCAATTCCTGTTGCTTTCTGATAATTTATAACTGCTTTTTTCATATCTTTTTCTTGTTATAGATAATGATAACCATCCGGCAATCTGCCGTAAAATACTGAACAGTTACAGATAATTATAATTCATTACTGTCCAATATGACTGTAAAGGGACCGTCATTCACAAGCTCCACTTTCATATCTGCCCCAAATTCTCCCTGCTCGACAATATCAATGTGTTCTTTGCATCTGGCAATTATGTATTTGTACAGATTTTCAGCCATATCAGGAGCCCCTGCTCTTATAAAGGAAGGTCTGTTTCCTCTTTTACAGTCAGCATATAATGTGAACTGGGAAATAAGCAGAAGACTTCCGCCCACCTCCTTCAGGCCAAGGTTTGTCTTACCGTTTTCATCTTCGAAAATACGCATATTAACCATTTTATGGATCATTTTATCTGCGATTTCAACGGTATCTTCTTCTCCTACTCCGATAAGAACCATAAATCCCTTGCCTATCTGGCCTCGTACTTCACCATTAATTGTCACTTTTGAATGCATTACTCTCTGAATTACAAAACGCATAATTCACTCTCCTTAATCAACGGATTTCTGTCTGTTGATAGATAGCATAGCACATTTTTATCCGTTTTTCCATTGTAAAGTGTCACCTTACGGCTGTTATCTCAAAATCTTGTTACTCGTCACTCCGTTCTCAGTAATGCTGCACAATTTCCTTTCATCATCTTATAATAAACCGGAATCAGAAGTGCACAGGCTCCGATCCATGCCATTGAACTGGCAATACATACAGATGTATATCCGATAATTCCGGAAAGACCTGCTGTTGCAGCGATTCGCATAACCAGTTCAATCATGCATGCAGCAAAAGGTGCTTTGCCATTCTGCATGCTCTGGATGGATGTACGGTATACTGCCAGCAGTCCAAGCACAAAGTAAAAGGGAGCTACAATCGTCAGATACATATCTGAATAGTGATAGATTTCTTTTGTGGGATCTGAGAGAAACATTCTTACGATCGGATGTCTCAGCAGCAGAATTCCAATACACATGATCAGGTTAAATGCTTCTGTCTGGATCAGACAGGCGCGCACGCCCTGACGGATACGGTCCCATCTGCCTGCACCAAAGTTCTGAGCTACATAGTTGGAAATTGCGGTCATCATTGCATTGTTTACCAGTACAGAAAGCTGATCTGCTTTCGATGCTGCGGTATATCCTGCAACTGCTGCAGTACCCAGTGAATTTACCACTGCCTGCATGGCAAGCTGTCCGATACACATGACAGACATCTGGAATCCCATGGGAAATCCGGTCTTCAGGTGCAGGACTGCCGTGTCTTTTAAATCTGTAAAATCTTCTCTGTGCAGATGCAGAATCGGAAAATTCTTCAGTCCTACAACCAGACTCAGCACTGCGGAAAGGAACTGTGACAGAATAGTCGCCCATGCAGCACCGGACACCCCCATATGAAACGGTACAATAAACAGAATATCAAGAAAAATATTTAATACAGATGAAAATACCAGGAAATACAATGGTGTTTTACTGTCTCCCAATGCGCGGAGCATATTTGAGATCATGTTGTAGAAAACGGTAGCACCTGTACCAAGTAAAACCACAAACATATAGTCGTATGCTTCACCGGAAATATCAGCAGGAATCTGCATCCAGCGCAGGATCTGATGAGAAAGCAGACAGCAGATCAGTGTCAGCACTACTGTAAAGGCAATACTCAAAAGTGCGGAAACCGCAACGCTCTTACGCATTCCTTTTTCATCCTTTGCCCCACATTTCTGTCCCAGACAGATACCAAATCCACCTGTGAATCCATTAATAAAACAGAATACAAAATAAATAATAATACTGGTGGAACCTACTGCTGCCAGGGAGTCTGCTCCCAGCGTTTTTCCTACGATCACAGAGTCCGCCAGTGTATAAAAAAGCTGAAACAGATTTCCCAGAATTACAGGAATCGCAAATTTCAGCAGTGACCGGAACGGATTACCTGTAGTCAGATCCATTTCTTTTGATCTTGCCATGTTTCCTACTCCTCTCCTTGCACGATGTGCATACCAACGTTATAATTGTGGTTATAACAAGCATTGTAATGAATATATCCTGTGATAAATTGTCAGATCGTGTTGATGATCATGCTTCTGTGAGCAATTCATCACAGCGTACATATAATAAAATCGGAGAACTGTAATATGGCTATGCGTAAAATTCTTGTAGATGAAACCAATCGCGAACTTTGTGAACATGGAACTGTCGGTTTTCCCATGACCGTTAATCATGATGACCTGTGGGCATTTGAGGGAAAAAGTGTACCTATCCACTGGCACAATGACCTGGAGATCAGTCTTCCCAGAGAAGGGGAATCTATCTATCAGGTGTATCAGAAAAGCTATACTGTAAGATCTGGAGATGTTCTTCTTCTGAACCGAAATGTACCCCATAGCTGTCACTCACCTAATAATGATCATGCCAGATACAGTACCTTTCTGGCACGTCCGGATTTCATATGCGGCGAATACGGAAGTGATGTGGAACATAGATGTTTTCGCCCTTTTCTCCAGAATTCTTCTGTCCCCTGTATCCTTCTTACTTCCGGAAACTCATGTACCCGGACTGTGATCCAAAAGCTCAATGAAACAGAAGCACTCTTTGACCAGAAAACCTTCTGTTATGAGTTGAAGATTAAGGGGCTTCTCTGTGAGATTTTCGGTATGATTCTCTGCGAACACCAGAATGATCTTGCAAAATTTATTCCGGCCAACCAGCTGGAACTGGAAAGGCTGGAACAAATGCTGGATTATCTTAATACGCATTTTGAATCCGTAATCTCTCTGCAGGAACTGGCAGACCAGGTTCATCTGTCCAGAGAGGTCTGCTGCCGCCTGTTCAAAAAAATGACCGGCAAGACAATTACCGGCTATCTGGAAGAATATCGTGTCAACCAGAGTCTGCCTCTGGTTCAGAGCTGCCAGTATTCTATGATCCAGATTGCAGATATGACAGGCTTCAGCAACGCCAGCCGTTTTGCCCGGGCATTTCGCCGACAATTCGGATGCAATCCCGGTGAATACAATTCTCTTAAGCTGCAAAAGTGCTAGAGCGTGTCTGAAAAATGCTTTCTGCAAGATGTGCGTCACAATTTGTGGGATATTTTGCCCGGATGAGGGCGCCGTAGCGGGCTACGGCAACTGAATTCGGGTGAAATATCCCGCAAAGTGGGGCGTGCAGATTGCGGGAATGATTTTTCAGACACGCTCTAACCTGTATCTGTTCTTTTATATGGTTATCCTTCTGCCGCATGGATATTATATTAGGATTCTGTGTCAGAAACCATTCCGGTATTGATTTACATGATACAGATATTGACTTTTTCAGACCTATTCTTTTCAAAAAAGAACAGCCCCTTTGACTTATTATGCGTCAATGAGACTGTTCTTTTTTATTATTTGTGTTCAATCGAAGCCGGGGACTTACTTGATTTGGTTACATCCCAAGTGTGTCATTTACCAGAATCACATGGATTCTGTCTTTATGTCTGGAATATCTGGTGATCAGAAACTGACAGCAAATGGTATCCGGAGATTTGCAGTCAAAGCATTTTCCAGTTTCCTTACATGGAGTTTTGATATCAAATCTCTGTGCATTAGCTGTAGCTGCTACATTTCTGGCACGCTTCATTGCGCTGTCAAGATCCGGACAGACTTTGTTTATACCTACAATAAAGATTACTTTTTTCGGGCCCTGGGCAATGCAGGATACACGGTTGGAATTGCCGTCAATATTGACAAGGACGCCATCATCTGTGACTGCATTGGCACTGGATAAAAAGAAATCTGCATCATAGGCTGCCATAAGTCCCTCACGAGGTTCAAGCTTTGCGCGGTCAATATAATTATACTCTCCATCCTGCAGGGCTTTGACCAGACCGATCTCATGTGCACTCATGCATCCGCCCATGGCGATTGTGCTTCCGTTTGGGATCAGTTCCAGAGCCTGCTTTAATGCTGCTTCTTTATCTTGTGCATAATACCCGGACATATTGCGGGATTCCAGTCCCTTAATCACTGTTTTTGCCAAAAGCTCGTTTCTTTTTTTCATGTTTGCATCCATTGTTGTATCCTCCTTAATGTCTGGAGCATGCAGATTGTAGAAATTATTTTCAAACACGCTCTGGTTTTTATTGTTGTCCCAATCATACCATATTTCCGGTTTCATTTCTATTTTAATCAGATAAACACTGCACTTTTTTTATTACGGTTTATTCACATTCTCCAATACCACCAGGAAACGTAGTAGATGGTCCGCTCTGTACTCTTTGTACGACACTGCCATCTCGTGCATCGATTGTGAGAAGCGGTACACCGATGCGATCCATAGTAACGCTGTCTATAACCATTTCATCACCGCCATCTGCATAGGCCGGTTCCTGAGAATTCCAGGTTCCGTAGAAATCCCATACCGGTATCAGGCTTCCCTCTGTACTGCTGCTGCCATTCCGCACACGCATATATCCAAGCTGAACTTTTGTTATCGTCATCTCAACTGTCTGTGCATCAATGGATGGATAGCGGGTGAAACTTATGCCATCTACTGCCGGCAGACGGTTTTCCTGCTCTGTCATAATCTGCATGGTGATTGTTTTTTCAAAAATATCTTTGATTTCATCAAATGGCAGAAGAAACAATGCTTCGTCCGAATCATCTGATACCTCAATTGGATCACTGTGTTGGAAACTCTGAAGTGTTCCGCTGCAGAAAAATCATTGTCAGCGATTCATTATCCCACACATCGCACTTCGCTTCATGAAAATTATCGTCTTCATCTATCCAGGGACGGGATAATTCATCATATGGCAGATAAGAATTCCGTATATAATTAACAGGCACACCATCGACCATTCTTTCAAAGAAAAAAGAGGTCTTTTCCAAAGTGCAGTTTTCTTCTGTGAGTTCTTTTGATGCACTGTCAAACAGGTGCCATTCTCCAGAAACAATATCCTTTACATAATTTTCTGCGCCGTCATTAGTCATATTCTGATTTCCTGCTTTTATATAATTCTGAAATCGTTCTGCTCTTTGTTTTTTCTCATCCTGAGACATATTTTCTTCGTTCACATCATCAAACGCAGCATATTTTTCCCAAAAACTAAATGCTTCTAAATCGGGGAATGTACCTGTATACTGGTACGTCAGTCCATCCACCTCATATGTTTCTGCCAATCCATCATAATCTTGTTTCAACAATTGCCCTTTGGCAAAAGTATCCAGTGCTTTCTGTGGCTCTTCTTCAGAAATTGTCACTTTTTTTACATTTTTCAGGCATATGGCATCCACATCCGGCACTTCTATCGGAGCATCGGCTGTCAGGGTAAATTTCATAGGATTTTCCTGATCTGTTCGTTCTGCGGATCTTAAATCGGACTGGATGGTTGTCTGGTAGGTTTTCGGAGCCTGCACCTGTTCAGTGACTGTTTTCTGAACTGTTTCTTTCTCTTTGTTTTCCTCTTTCTTTGCAGCAGTCTTATCCTTTTCTTCTACAACAGCAGAATGAACGACCTTATCACATCCTGATATTGTAAAAAGATTCATACATAAAAAAACTCCCACAAATATTTTTATTTTCTTCATTTCTTTCTCCTCCTTTCGCATATGTAGCTGAGCAGATAAAATATTTTCTTTGCTGCTTAATTTGGTCAGTCAGATAAAATTATCCGCATTCTTTACATTCCTGATTCAGTCAAGCGGATAAAATCATCTGCTTCGCAGTTTAGTTAAAAAAGGTACCCTCTTCTTATAAGAAAAGAGTACCATACTGTACTTCTAATGTATTCATCAAGATGTAAACAAGTTGTAAATTTCATCTGTTTAATATTGTCCATGTAATAACGAGTGAATCCGTCTGGATCGGTCAGTTATTCATAATTGAAGCAGAATATTTGTTTGATCAGGTTAAATCCTTATCTTTTTTTATCAAATATTACTCTTACTTTCGTTCCTGTTCCAAGCTGGCTTGTGATGTCCAGTCTGCCTCCATGAACTTCTGCAATTTTTACACATAACGCAAGTCCAAGTCCTGCTCCGCCCTCCTGGCGGCTTCTGGATTTGTCTACCATGTAAAAAGCTTCTGTGATTTTTCCCATTTCTTCCTGTGGGATTCCCCGACCGTTGTCTGCAACTTCCAGAATTTTTTTGCCTGATTCTTTATATGCTTTCAGAGTAATATAACCTCCTGGTTCTGTAGCATGCAGAGCGTTGTCTGTCAGATTTACGATCAGGCTTTCCATTAATTCTTCATCCATTTTCAGGGAAAAATCTTCGTATTCTGTCTGTAATTGTATCTGTTTCTGCGCTGCCTGTTCTGCCTCTAGCTGAACTACATGTTCCAGCAGTTCTCCTATAGAGTGTGACTCCATTTTTATTGAATCATTCTGATGGAGCCCCAGCATCTGGAGCATTTTTCCGGAAAGTTTTTCAAGTCTTTTTCCCTCACGGCTGATATGTTCCAAGGCACGGTCTTTTTGTTCATCGTTTAGTTTTACATGCCGCAGAGTGTCTGAATATCCAATAATAGAAGTAAGAGGTGTTTTCATTTCGTGGGCAAGTGCTCCCATAAGCATTTCCTGTTTTCCGGCTACTTCCTGCAGTTTTTCCATTTGCTGTACGGTCCGCTTCATCATTAGATAGATAAACAGACCAGCAATGCAAAATACTGCCAGATAGATTCCCAGGAACCAGGCTGCCGTCTGTCTCAGTTCCGTAAACATAGAAGTAACATCACGGACTGAAAGTATTTCGTAACCCTCTGGATTTGTAAGCAGCGCATGCTGTAAAAGTAAGTATTTGTGATTCAGTTTCTGGATTTTGTACTCATAGGAATCCGTTTTGTTGTTTAAACCGAGATTATCCATGCTGACAATCTCATAATCTGTGCGGTTTACTACGGCTTCTTTACTTTCGGAATTAATGAGGAGCATTTTCTCACCGCAGCATCTCAGAAACTGGAATTCCAGATAAGATTTTTTTCCTGTTTCTGACATCTGCTCATATTTACTGTTGTCCCAGAATTGTTCCAGGAGATTTTTTTCATTTGCAAGCTGTCGTCCATAGGTTTCAGCAGCATTATTCAGGCTTCTTTTTCCTGTGACATACAGGCTCAGGACACCGACCGGTATCAGAGAGCACAAAAGTGTTATCAGCATCAGTGCTACTGTCCGTTTCCACAACTTCATAGCGGTTAGTCCTCCAGTCGATAGCCAAGTTTTGGGATTGTTTTTATTTCATCGTACAACTCCAGTTTCTTGCGGAGCTGGCCGATATGCACGTCTACAGTTCTGCTCTCTCCCAGATATTCTTCGCCCCAGACACGTTTTAATAGTTCTTCTCTTCCAAGTGCGATGTTTTTGTTCTGTAAGAGCAGGATAAAGAGATCGTATTCCAGTGGTTTCAGGTTTACGGGAATCCCATCTTTCAGAATCTGATGGCTCTGGAGATCTGCCTGAATATTTTTGATTGTGAGAATTCTCTTTGCACGGCCGGTTCTTTCAAGGATTTTTTCAATCCGTACAAGAAGTTCCAACATTTCGAATGGTTTTACCATATAATCTTCTGCACCGAGTTTCAGACCTTTTACTTTGGATGCTACGTCATCTTTTGCAGTAAGGTAGATCACCGGGAGATTCTTTGCGCGGAAATCTTCCATCAGAGCAAAGCCATCTTTGCCGGGAAGCATAATATCGACAACTGCAAGGTCTGCATCTTCATTCCATAGCAATAGGCGCTGGGCTTCTATTCCGTCGTAGGCGGCTACTGTTTCGTATCCAGCTATGGTTAGGTTCATACATAATAATTCGGAAATTGCTCTGTCATCTTCGATTACCAGGATTTTGTTTTTCATTTTGGGATCACCTCGATTAGTTTATGGAAATAGTATAACGTTTCGAAGATGTAACGTCTACAAAGATATATATTTTACTTCATTAGTCATACTATTCTATCCACTCATATACCAGATAATCAACCCCTGCATCTATCATAACAGGAGCATCTGAATGCAACTTAGTTATAATCGAACAGTATCCTACATTATGGTACAAATACTCCAGACGTTTGCGGGGTAATTTTGTAATTTTCCTGGTATTCTGGCGTATATAGCATTCTTTATTTAAGATTCGTTTTAAAGTTTTACTACACTTATATACAGAAAAGTCTTCTGGATTACTTAGATGATATTTCAAAATCAAATTCCTGATGTTTGGGCTAAGTTTTCTGACAGAATCATAATAGGATGTATCATTGTCAAAGGTAAATATTAGCCATTTGTGCTCTATACGGATTTTTTTAATTATACAATCATGTGGTACCGGGATTGTCGGCAGAACATCTTTGTTTAAATAATATGTCTTCTTCATTTTCATCTTATCTGTACTGTAAACTTGTCTCCTATTGGTATTGCGTCATCTGTGGGGCTTTCTCCCTCATTATATACATAGACTGTGGATTCTTCGTAGATATCATCAGAGGGATCCTTATCCATTTTTTCTTCAGACACCTGATGCGCTGTGTCGTTTTTTACTTCATATAACTGTAATGTGATTGTGTTTGCTTCCGGGGAGATTTCTTCATATCCGGGATATAGACCTATCGTTTGCCGGAACATAGTTTCCTGACCATTTCTTCCTGTTTCCTGATAGCAGATTTTGTTTCCCTGATTGTCTGTTCCAATCAGATAATAATCGCTGTCAATATATACTGTTCCATGATACATTCCGTAAATTGTACTTTCGAATGGATTCCATCTGAATTCTGTGAGGTTCAGGACATTGGAATCCATTTTAATATTCTGATTCAGATTTAAATCCACAGTGTTTTTCTCCAGCTCTTCTTTTGATGTCGCAAGTTTAAATGTATAAGGTTCTGTATCAGCCTGTATTTTCTGAACATTTTCCCATGTATCAGCATCGTCCATTGCAATCGGCCAGACTTTGAACTCTATGTTTACAGTTCCCTCCGTGTTGACTTCTTCTCCGATTGTGAAATCTTCCACTGTTATTGGATTTTCTGAGAAAGCATTAACTGTTCTTTGGCCTAAGCCCTGCTGAATTTCTTGACCATTAATGTATACTTCTGTATATAAAAGTTTGTCTTCCATTGCATCCTTCATATCTGCGTCTGAATCTTCGCTGTCGGAATACGCAATCCATAAATTTTTGCTGTCCATCACAATCTCATTTAATGTTATGGTGATTCCATCTCTTGAAATGCTTTTTCCTACAACATTTGTATAAGAATCGGTATCACCGTTCTTAATTCCCAATGCCTGTCCGATCCATGAAGTTACTCTCTGTAATGCTGCTTTTACATCTTCCTGATATCTTAATGTGCATCCAACCATAATAAGCAATATGATCCCGGCGACTGCTGTTTTCCAACTCCTTTGTATATGGAAAAAACGATGCTGTTTTTTCCATGGTCTGGAAGCTTCGTAAATATATTTATCATCCAGATCACCAATCAGTTCTAATGTCTTAAATCCTTTTTCCATATAAATGTTTCACCCTTTCCCATAGTTTCTTTCTGCTTCGATAGAGACTGGATTTGATTCTGCTTTCCGAAATTCCATGCCGGGCTGAAATTTCACTGATGCTGTCCATATACCAGTAGCGTCGTATAAAAATGTCACAATCACCTTTTTTCAGGGATTCCAGAAATTTTTCAAGGATTTCCAGAATCTCTTTTCTCTGGATTTCATCATTCAAAGAATATGCTGTTACATCCTCTATCTCTTCCAGTTCTTTGCATAATTCTAATATGTGCTCTGTTGACCGTTTTGCAGCTTTTTTCCTGCGAAAACAGTCAATTGCCAGGTTTCGGGTTATTTTTCCAAGAAAAACAGACAGAATTGCCGGTTTTCTGGGTGGTATAGAATTCCATGCAGCCAACCATGTATCATTGACGCATTCATCGGAGTCTTCCTTATCATACAGAACATTCCAGGCAATACTGAAACAGTACTTGCTATACTTTTCTTCGGTCGCCTGTATGGCTTTTTCTGATCTGTCAAAATACAAATTGATAATTACTGTATCTTCCACTTTTTTCACCTCACGTTTCTTTTATTTTGCCTTCATAAAATAAGACGGATTTTGAATGGTAAAGTTGCAGTTTTAATAAAAATAATTTCCTTTTTTCAGAGTAAACAATACACTGTCGAAAAGTCAACCTGTCTTTTCACAATTTCGACTGGAGAAATGAAGTATATTCTGGTAAAATGAGCATATAAAGGAGGACAAGCGGAAATCCTTACAAATGATAAAAGCAAAAAGAACAGCCGAAGACATTTTCAAGGTACGAATGAGGACTATACTTAACGAATAAGGGAGTACCTTATGGCAAACGCTAAACACGAAGATGCTGTTATGAAAATGGGCTTCGACTATTTTCGGAATACGATTCTTAAGACTCTGGGAATTGATTACCAGTATGAAGAAATCGGACCAACAGAGCTGGTGGAACTGACTATTCAGTCTTTGTATATGGACTTTACCTTTCTGACTACGGGTGGGTTCTATATACATACAGAGTTTCAGACTACGGATAAAAAAGAAGCGGATTTGCGAAGATTCCATGCATATGATGCAGTATATTCCAACAAAACAGGGAAGAAAGTTATTACTTACGTCATTTATTCCGGCGGGATTACGAATGTGAAATCTGAACTGGACTGTGGATTATATACTTACAGAGTGCAACCGATTTATCTGAAAGATAAGAATGCAGATGAAGTATTCCGGAAATTAAAGCAGAAGCAGGATAACGGTGAAGCTTTTACGGAAGATGATTACTCAGCTCTTTCCCTGACACCATTGATGTCCGGAAAAATGAGCCGCAAGGATATGTTTAAAGAAGCAATTCGTCTGGCAAAGCCCAATATTGAGCTGAGTGCTGAAAAGGCAACCGCAATGTTGTATACACTGGCTGATAAATTCTTAGATAAGGCTGAGTTAGATGAAATTAAGGAGGTAATGCGAATGACCAGACTTGGACAGATGTTAATGGATGAGGGAATGGAACTTAAAGAAACCGACTCCATTAAAAAACTTATGAAAAATATGAACCTGACAATTGACCAGGCAATGAACGCCCTGGAAGTTCCAGCAGATAAACGTGAAAAATACCGCAAGACAATTACTCCAAATAATTAACGGATAAAAATACCGCCATATTGACTTATCATGATCAATATGGCGGTATCTTTCTTAATACAGTTTCTTACATTTTCTATCTGTTCATTTCATTGTACTGCACGATCTTTCTCATATTTCCAACCAGAAGCAATGTCAGTACAATGGTTACGATTTTAAACGGAATATTCATATAAGCCTTACACAAATCCCAATATATGGCAATGCATATAACAGCAACAATGCCTCCTGTCCATATGCACATGGACATTTTTGAGACATACAGGGCTTTTCTCGCTTTGGTTTTATCAAATTTAAAACCTATTTTCAGATGCCGTGGATAGATATTTTTATATCTGTATGTACTCAGCACAATCCCCATCAGTCCATAGGAAACTATAATGTAGCTTCCTCCTGCTGATAAAAAGGGAAGAAATGTTACTGATTGTGGAAATATACCCAGATTTTCCAGGATATTTATGAAAAAGTTTATAAGGAATACAATTCCGCATCCACATCCCATCATCATGCCAAGCTGATTCTTCTGTCTCATGGCAGTATTAAAAACTGCGAAAATCAGAACTGCCAGAACACAGCATAAAAGTATGGCTGCAATTGTTCCATATACAGATGACAGATAGGTCAGAATATAATCCGCATTAAAGGCCGGCAGATTTCCCATTACATCTGATCCACTTTTCCCTATCCATTTATTCTGCTGCCAGAATGAATGTAGCATTCCGGTGAAATAATCCTCTTCTCCACCACCTGAAAAAATAGCCTGTATACGTGCGATCTGATATTCTGTCAGGCTGCTTCTCAGATACCTGAGCCCAAAAGTTGCCACAGGCATAGCCAGAAAACCAGCCCAGATTCCGCACATGGTCCTCTTTTTTCTCACAGTGAACCAGTTCTTTTGAATTGCGATTGTCAGCATAACCAGCATAGATACCAGCATCATACAAGCCGTCATAAGCGCAGGCATGGCATAGACCATTATAACAGGTGCAATCATCCATATGATTGCTCTCATCAAGCCCTTATATCCCCATCCATGATATTTATACAAAATTGCTCCATATATGGGAACATAAAACAGCATCAGAGTCTGCATGGATATTCCTCTTCCTCCCGGCAGTACAATGAAGTATCTTGCCCCATTTAACTGATAGCCACCCAACAAGGTAACCAGACAGGCAAACAGTAAAATGACAGCAATTATTTTCGAAAATCTTGCCAGTACAGTGTAATCCAGAAGATATAAAATCATCATAACTGCAAGTCCGATCACAACATGGAACACATATCTGTCCGAACCGGTCGCAGCGTTCTCACTGATTTTTCCGGCAATCCCTGCATGTATCAAAACGCCTGCAATGCTGATAAGAACGATTATCCCCAGAAGTTTCCATGCAACCTGAGGCCTGTGGACACTGTCAAGAGAGATTCCTGTTTCCACAGGATCTCCCATATCCCGGACAGCTTCCCTCTCTGCCTGTTCACGATCCATGCCTGCATGCATATTTGCCTCAATCTGATCTTCTATATGATCCTGAAATTCCTGTTTTACATAAGGCCGCGCTTTTTTACAGCGAATCTGTTCCAGTAATGTTTTCAGATATTCGTCCATAGATCACACCTCCATTACAAGCACGCTGGTCACTGCTGCAGAATACTCTTTCCATTCTTCTACTTTCTTTTCCAGAAATCCCCTTCCCTGTCTGGTCAGGCTGTAATACTTTCTGGTCTTTCCGGCTGCCTCCTGTTCGTATACTGTCAGAAATCCTTTATCCTCCAGACTGTGCAGTAACGGATACAGAGTTCCTGCCTTCAACTCAAACACGTTCTGAGATTTCTGCCGCAATGTATCAATCATCTCATATCCATACATGTCCTTTTCTGACAGCAATTTCAGTATAAGCATTGTCATACTCCCGGAAACCAGCGATTTTTCAATAGCCATAGTATTCACCTCCTGTTGTATAGGTTATCTATATATCGGTTATCTATATAATATAGAAACCTGCATGCTATGTCAACTGTTTCCGGGATAATTTTGATTTAAATTTCTCTACTGGTAGCTACATACTTTTTTTCAGACAGAAAAACCTATGTGAGAGAATATAATGGTATCGTAATTTAAAACACTCCAAAGTTACTATCCTTCTCTGCTAATAATTTTTTCCAGGGTTCATACTCTCTCATATAATCAAAGTCTTCCTCGTTTCTGAAACCTTCCAGCAATTGCTTTGCCAGCTGAAAAGTGCCCTTCACATTTTTCTCGGCAGTTACAATATTCAGCATTGGTACACATTCATTATAACTTCCCATTTCAAAAACATTGGCTAATGTACACACTTTTTCTGCAAGAAATCTTGCATATCCGAGATCATTTTCTTCAACAAACTCCTTTTCAGTTACTACCAATTTCTATTTTGCTTTTGGATACTCAGTACAAAGCAGACGGTAAGGTTTTTCATCTTCTTCAATTTCTGGAAAACGTCCAATTGGCTCATAGAACCGATTGTCATTTTCATCATCATTGCACATAGATACTTCTCCTAAAAGAACATCTCCACTTCCTTCTTCCACATGAAAATCATGATACATATATGGGTATATGGTAATGCTTTCTCCTGGAGTCAACTTTATCTGAGTTCCAGCTGGAACTGTATATTCATGTCCGTCACAGTTAACAGTTACATCCGTGTCAGCAAACTTTCCATCTTCTGTGGAATTATACACAGTAATCAATACATTTCCACCTCCACGGTTGATAATATCTTCCATTTTATTCCAATGAAAATGCATAGGCGCCATTTGTCCCTCTTTTACAACCAGCAATTTTTCTGCATACGTCTTTGTATATTTGTCCATTTTCAGATTACCATTACGGATAGTAATTAATGAAAACCCAATCTCATCAAATTTTCCTAATCCATAATCTGTAATATCCCAACCTAACATATTATCACGGATTTCATCATATTCAGAGCCTTTATTATTCCATTCTTCTGGAGTCCACTTGCAAAAAGGTGGAATTTCAAATCCATGCTCCTGAATCAGTTCTTCCATGTGTCTAATTTCTGAATTAATTTTTGATCTTTTCATTTTGTCTCCTCGTATCTTTTATCTTGTTTGTATTGAGTACCTAACTGTAATGCTTCTTCTTTTACTTTTTTTATTTCTTTACCTTCAAGAAAGCTGAGTCTCAACTCTATATTTTCTGTTTCAAAAGGATTCAACGTATGTAAATCCCCTTTTTCCAAATGATATGTCTTTCCAAGCACACTGGAATTAGCAGGCTCTAAACCTATTACATAATCACCAGAAGCTACCGATTTCCACTGCATAAAATATGGTAGATATTTCTGATTAAATTGTATTTTTATTCCTATTCCCAACCTCTCATTGATGACTGCCGCAAAAGTATTTCCCTCTTTATCTGCTGAAAGCTCATGTATAAAAACACATTCCGGCTCATTATCGGCAGGTTTCTCCATTTTACTCCAAAGGCCGATTTGTTTTTCTGCTACATCATCACGGGGGATTACTTCTTTTGTCGGAAGAATAATCTCACAGTCTTCATTCAAAAAAGGATATCCCACATTAAAATGATAAAGAAGCATCATTGTTTCTTCCCGAAAACTTTCATTTGTAATACAATCTTTTATTACAATTTCCGGTACTCCAAAAGTCGTTTCAATACTACGGCGTAAAATCATATTCTCACCAAATAATTCTGCTTCTCTCATTTCACCACTAATGTTTATTATATATTGAGGCTCATCACCGTCTGTCCAATATGTATCTGCGCCAACATGTTCAGCCGGTGTTGTCCGCATTCTTCCATGCATTGGATATTCTTTCCCATCTGCCAAACACGGTGCACAAATATTTTCCAGACCACAGGTGAATAACATTCCTCCCATGATACTGCGCTGTGCCTCTGCACCATGAGTATCATAATGATTTCTTCCTGTGAGCCCAGGTTTAGATAAAAAACTAATATTATATCCTTTCCAATTAACTTCTGCTATATCCAGGCACTTATCAATCATAACGGAAAATGATAATCTGTCATTTTTCACTTCATATGCCTGAAGCCCTTCTGCACGACCTTCTTTATATACAACTGGTCTTACCGCCATAAGTTGCTGAGCACTTCCTACATAACTCATTAATTCTTTTCTAACCATAAACATATCCTCATATAAATTATGTCACTGTATCTGGTAAACACTTCTAACACGAATTCCCGTTGAATTACCTCTCAAAATTTTCACCGTTCTGCTATTGCTATTCAGATCAAAATAATTGTCAGAAAGAACCAGATCCTGATTTTCATTTTGGATTTCAACACTCTTTGCATAGGCATTAGCAGTAACCGTAATTTCATCATTGTTTATTGAAAAACTCAGTTTTGGATCTTCATATCGGAAGTACTTTGGATATGAAAAAATTGTAGTTCCCTCCGAAACCTTTTCCCCTGCTTCCCATGCTTCGTAGCTGACATACTCACAGAAAACATTTATTTCCGGAAGTTTTACTTTCTCCAGCCACTGACCAGACATAGGAGAAACCACAACTATATTCTCCTCTTCCCGTA
Organism: Blautia sp. ZXY-1-B12; assembly: GCF_056339915.1. Lineage (NCBI taxonomy): Bacteria > Bacillati > Bacillota > Clostridia > Lachnospirales > Lachnospiraceae > Blautia > Blautia sp. ZXY-1-B12. Next base: position 22,292 of record NZ_JBWJVP010000189.1, read on the forward strand.
AAATCTGTGCTTTTGCATTTCTGATCTGCCATTTTACCAGTATCTTTCTAGTCTCCATAGTCTCATTAGCCACATGTAAACGGATAGATTTCGGGAAAACAAAATGCTGTCGATTCATATTTGCTTCTGCTGTCATCCAACTTTCTTCCTCGCAGGAGATCATCACAGGGGCAAAAAATCGTTTCGCATAATAATGAAGCGCCTTCCATCGCCCACAGTAATCAATGGATGACCACGAAATCACCGGCCAACAGTCATTGATCTGCCAGTATACGGCACCCATGCACCTTCCCCGGTTTCTGCGAAAGTGTTCCACACCGTAACGGATGGCATCGGCCTGAAGAAGCTGGGAAGCATAAAGAACTGTCTCAAAGTCTCCCGGATATCTGTACATCTGTTGCATATAGATCATGATTTTTCCATTGGCGCCGTAATTTCTCTGGTGTTTTTCCATCACATAACTGAAAATATTCCAGTCTGCCGGATCATCTGTAAATGTCTCAATTGTCTTTTTACAGGGAAATGATTGGAATCCAAATTCAGATAAATACCGGAAAAAGAATTTCCTGTATTCGGAAAATGGTCTGTTTCCATGCCATACCTTCCAGTAGTGAACATCACCCCTTGTCGGATCATTTGGTTCATCAAAAGAGCCTCCTGAGGATGGGCTTGCAGGCCAGTAAAAGGTCTGATGATCATGATCTTTCAGGATTTCGGGGATAATACGTTCGTACATCAGAAGATAATCTCTCACTTCTGTATGCTTCGTTACCCAACACCGTTCATCTACAAACATCTCCATCTCATTATTGCCACACCACAATGCCAGTGACGGATGATGGCGAAGACGTTTTATATTGTCAATAAATTCCTGGCGGATATTTGTTTCAAAAGCTTCCGTCAGTTCATACACGGAGCAAGCAAACATAAAATCCTGCCATACCGCCAGTCCCAGTTCATCACAGATGTCATAAAACCAGTCATCCGGATAAAAGCCACCTCCCCATACACGTATCACATTGAAATTTGCCCTCTTGCAGTCCAGAAGAAGCTGTCTAGTCTTTTCTTCACTTCTTCTCCCCAGAAGATGTTCTTCAGGAATGTAATCTCCTCCCATGGCAAAAAAAGCAACACCATTTATCTCATGTGCAAAGCTTTCTCCCCACTCATCTTTTTCTCTTCTTACTGTCATGGAACGCAGACCAATTCTCCGTTTCCAGGTATCAACAGTTTTTTCTTCCAGCATAAGCACGGCTTCTACCTCATAAAGAGGCTGTTCTCCCAGACCATTAACCCACCAGAGCAAAGGATGATCAATGACAATCCGTCCATCTCCGTCTGCGTCCAACTCTGTTTCCATAATCTCTCCGCAAGGTGATTTCAGAGTAACCAAAGTGCGGTAATTTCCCGGTTGTGTAAGTACATATTCGCCTTTAAACTCCAACGTACATCTGCCCTCTTCGTGGTTCTGGCAAATATGAACACTTTCTATTCTTCCTCCTGTTTCTTTACACAGCCATACTGGGCGAAAAATACCAGCATCCGGAAGATGTGCACCCCAATCCCAGCCAAACATATAATGAGCTTTTCGAAGATGCATGAATCCTTCAAAAGTATCATCATTTCCAATATTTCCATACTTTTTATATGCTTCAGCGATATATTTCAAAGGAGACCGAAATATGATTCGCAGTTGATTTTCACCTTTACGAAGTATAGATTTGACATCATATTTCCAGATACGGTGCATATTCTCGGCATGTCCTACATAACCATCATTAAGATAGATATCTGCAACCGTATCCAGTCCTTCAAATTCCAGATATATGTCTGTATACCCGTCTGTTCCGTAGTTCATAAACGTGCATTCATATTCATATTCTTCTTCCATCAGTGCACAGACAGAATCCTCATTATCCTTCCAATAAGGATCCTGAATCTGATGATTTCTCAATAAATCGGTATATACACTTCCCGGTACAACAGCATTTTGCCACTCTGAAGAAATTCTACCATTATTCAGGCACCTCATTCTCCAGTTTTCATTTAATTTTATTTTCTCCATAATCATCTCCTGTTGTGTCATTGCTTACCCACACTGCTTCATGTCCGGCCAGAATACCATTCCCATTCTGTACCGCATGAAATGAATACTGATATTTCTCAATCTTGTATTTCTCGGGCAGTACATAAGGAATAGAACGATGGTTCACAACTACCATACCATTTTCAAATACACCTGTCTCAATACCCCGTTCACAAATACCG
>NZ_JBWJVP010000190.1:0-16578 GCF_056339915.1 Blautia sp. ZXY-1-B12
TCATCCAAATAAAAGCCAGCATCTCCTGTCTTTAACGAAACCGCATTGGTTATGGCACTTTTAAAACGAATCTCCGCCTTTTTACAATACTTAAACAGCAACAATCTTAATTGTACATCAAAATTATAAAGATCAAAGAAAACTTTTGAATCAGCCTTACTTCCAAACGCATTGACCTGTGTTAAAAGGTATTTTCCATAACGACTTGCTCTGAAATATCCAGCATACCCAAGAAACTCTCTCATCTTTCTTCTTTGTCGAAAGTTTACATATTTCTTCATCAGCATAACTTGAGTTTCCAAATCTATCGGCTGTTCTGTATTTGGCATTTGTAACACCTCTTTCATAGTAAAAAAAAAGAATGGATATACCATTCTTAATCCCGCCAATGGAATATTTGGATTCGGGCATGACCCCTGCCTTCCTACGGTCTATAATTATATTAGCACATAAGAAGTAAATCATCAACTACTTTTTTCAAAAAATCGCAGATATATACTATTACTTTCTCTTTTTTTCAAAAAATCGGCTTATATATAGGAGCAAACATTCTTAGAGCAAGTTTCGCAATGTAACACAATAACCCTCTCCGGGGTTACTGGCCACTTGCAACTTGATGGGGATTTCGTTTCCTCATACCCTCGACTGCAATCAAAGATATGCATATTGGTTTCCATTTACATGGTCACAGCGTGATGCTTCTCCATCATTGGCTTTCACAGCAAGCTGTAAAATTTTCCTTTTCTTGGGCGGAATCTATGTGCAGAAAGGAGCATTTAATGACAAGACCCCAAAAAGACGAATCACTTACCAAGATCAAAGACGTTCACCTGCGTATGAGCAAAACGGAATATGAAATTCTTTTGGAAAGAGCCAATACATCCAACATGACTGTTTCTGATTTTATCCGCAATGCTTTGGATAACCAGAATGTTATTATCAAATATGAAATTATTGCAGATGTTCCAGAAATAAAAAAGCTGATTAGTGAATGTGGAAAGATAGGAAGCAACCTCAACCAGATTGCCCGATATTTTAATCAAGGTGGAATTATCTCCTCTGAAATGAGAACAGAAATAAAAAAAGCTCTCCGGGATATTTATGAAATAAAATATGAAGTGATGAGAATGACAGGTGATTTTCGTGGCAGTGATTAAACATATCGCAAGTAAAAATGCTGACTATGGAGAATCAGAAAGGTATCTCATCTTTCAGCATAATAAATACACTCAAAAGCCAATCGTCGATGATGAGGGGCATATGATATTACGAGATGAATATTATCTGGACGGTCTGAACTGTGATCCTTTTAGTTTTGCATCTGAATGTCAGGAACTAAACAGCTATTACCATAAAAATAAAAATTTCAATGAGATCAAGTCTCATCATTACATTATCAGTTTTGACCCGAAAGATAGAGAGGAATGTGGACTGACCGGTGAACGGGCACAGCAACTTGGACCGACTTTTGCAAAGAAGCACTTTCCCGGTCATCAGGCTTTAGTCTGCACACATACAGACGGTCATAATGAAAGCGGCAATATTCATGTACATATTGTAATCAACAGCCTTCGTAAATATGATGTACCTCAAAAACCCTATATGGAATTTAACTGCGAATCAAAAGCCGGATATAAACATCACCTAAGCACCACCTACCTTGCTCACTTAAAGCAAGACATTATGGATATGTGCTAGAAAGAGGGCCTGCATCAAGTTGATCTGCTCTCTCCTGCTGAAAGAAAAATCACAGAAAAAGAATACTGGGCACAGCGTCGTGGACAGGAAAAACTTGACAAGCTCAATCAGAAAATGCTTGAAGATGGTATCACTCCAAAAGAGACTCGCTATCAGACAGAGAAACAGTTTCTCCGGGATGCAATTGACGATGCTGCAAGCACCGCCAAGTCACCAGAAGAATTTGCAAAAATCCTTGATGAAAAATATCATATCATCTTCAAGATCAGCCGCAACCGCTACAGCTATCCTTTTTCCTCAGAGTATTCCAGTTTTAATTCCTCAATCTGGGAAGAAATCTTTCCGATACATTTGTCACATATATAATGTTTGCCGTTTGAAGTTGAAGAACTGAAGATCCATCTGCATTCAGATTGGTCGATTCCGCAGAAACTGCATTTGATACTCATGTTATTTCCTCCTTCATTTTTTCTAAATGATACAGGAAAAATGAAGGAGGAAATCTGGCATGAAAAAAAACAGCCCGAAGGATGTTTTGATCAGAAAAATGACAACTGTCCATTTGGATCCTGACGGATTTTTGTATCCGAGGTTTTTGTATCCGAGATTTTTTTTCTCTTCCGCGGAGTTTCCTTTACAGCTTCTTCCTGAGTTTCGGATTCGCTGTTGATCTCGGCGATCGTTTTCGGAGAGAAACGTTTCCAGGAACACTCGGACTTTTTTCCATATCTCCCGTCCTCATCCACGATACCTTTGGAAATGTAGTCAGAAACGATATTTTTTGCTTCCACACTGGAAATATGAAACCTTGCCATCAGCATGGAGTACTGCAATATACCACGTTCTTTGACCAGTGCCATGATCTCTTCATCTGTATATGCCATAATATCCTCCTTCGTTTTTGAGAATAGTTTAACCGATCTTCTCCTGCGCTTCTGCTCACACGAAAAAACGCAGAACAAACCGATTATACCGTTTCAGGACTGTCCGGTCAACGGCAAAAAAGTGAATTCGAATTCACTTTTCTCATAGATTAATATTTGAGATTATGTATGCCAATATATAATATGAAGAAAAAAATGGAAAAATGAAAAACGGCATCTCTCAAAAGAAATGCCGTTTCGTATTATAAAGGAATAATCTTACCATTCAGGATCTCATAGTCGATGTCCATGGACGAGAAGTATACATAGTTCCAGTCTGAAGCAAAGATATATGGGTTTCTGGCGGTTACTCCAGTCTGACGCAGCTGCTGGTGACGGTTGATCTCATACAGAGGTTTTACTCTTTTGATGGAGATCTTCGTCATATCGAATCCGAAGTGCGTGGAGACAAACCGTACCGTCTCCTCGTCAGAAGCCGGGGAAACACCATTGTTGGAAATGTTCTCATAAAACCGGCCTGATACATCTTCATATGGCTTCCATTCCTGCTCACGCTCCAGTCTTCTGGTTAACAGCGCAATCTCTGATCTCAGTTCTTTTACTGTGTTCTGCCATTTTTTCTCTTCCGCTTCCAGACGGTGGCATACAGCGACCTGTTCTCTGGTCCGTTTCTCGACATAAGCCATTTTGATCTTAACAGCCAGATTGTCGGTATTATTCTTATACGCCTCACAAAACTGGTCTTTATCCATCTCTGTATCCATGTAGAACTGATGGATCACGTCGAAATACTCTCCTGGTACAAAAATATTGGTCCTTTTCTCAAATTCTTCTAACAGCATAATTTTTCTCCTTATAGGCAGCCTTCCTCTTTAGCTGAATAATAGCACTCTCCGCAGATGATGAAATCTAGCAGCGGTACAGAAAGTATCTCACCGGCATCTTTGATATTTGTCATTACCTGCATATCCATTTTTGAGGGAGAAACATCTCCGCTCGGATGGTTGTGTGCAAGGATGATACCGGAAGCTCCGCAGAGCAGAGCCTTCATAAATACCTCCCGCGAAGTGATGAGCGAACTGTCCACAGTACCGTGGGAAAGCTCAAAAACCCCAATCAGATGACACTTTTTGTCAAATGCCAGAAGATATATGTATTCTTCCGTCCGGTCTTTGAGACGGAAATACCGGTTAAGGAAATCGAAGGTCATATCCGGCGAATTAAGTGTCTGTGTTTCCCGGCAGAGTTCTTTTTTCTCAAGAACGGGAAGCCGGTCTTTATCAAGATACGTGTCAATAATATACATGCTTTTCTCCTTTGTTTTAAATACCGCGGAGTAAACCTCCGCAGTAGCAGTTATAAGTTATTTTCCATCTGGACAGAACAGGAAGCCTCGGGCAGTTTTTCATACCCGTACAGCTTTCCTTTTTTGCCAAGATCAGCCAGGACAATGTCAGAAGTATCATACATATCGAACTCAAACTCTTTGAGGTGTTTTGCCTGATCTGCATTATGGGAATCAAGGCACTCCTGCGGACTGTCATAGAGCCACAGACAGAATCTGACATTAACACCTGTCGCTTTACGGATATCGTCAAGAACTTCCTCAAAGAACTCTACCCGGTCTTTTTCATTATTACGATACCGGTAAAGCATCTCTTCGTAGTCTGTATCGAAACCGGTATAGATAAGCTTTCCTTCTTTCATGAGGGTTTTATAAACAAAAAGAAGCTCCTTCATAGTCTCACCGATAAGATCGGATTTGATCAGGTAATCCAGAATATCTGTATTCTCCAATACAAATGTCTCGTATGCCATTACGGACGCCGCATCTCGGCGACCCTCTCCAAAAAACTCTTCGCATCTGTAACCTGTCATATTATTTTCCTCCTCTGTACTTAATAAGTGTATTCGAAGCGGGGATACAGTCTTTTCATCTCCCGCCTGATCATGCCCAGAAACCGTTTTGGGCAGTTTTTCGTATACCAGCAGTACCCACGGACAACAACGGAAATCTTATTCCCGTCCAGAGCCCGTCTCAATGTGCTGTACTTGGTCCTGTGTGCCAGCTCCGCGGAGATACACTTCTCCGGAAGCCAGCTCATGTTTTTCTCTTTTTTTCGCAAAATCAGATGCTCCATTTCTTAAGGATTGCCGGGGATGCCTTGGAACTGGTCTGAACTGTCAGTTTGACAGCCGAATTATCTCTGCATGCTTTTTCAAAAAGAGCATCAGCATCTGCTTTGTCAGAAGTTGAAACAACCTTTTGTTCTGTTGAAAAAGGCAGAAGTTCAGAGATAATGGAGTAAAGGGGATATCCCTCTTCCTCAACCGGTTCTACATCATATGGAATATCCAAAGATGGAAAGGAAATGCAAAGTTCTGTTTCTGCCAGATTCTGTGCCTTTCTGTAAGCCTCATCCGGATCCTCTGCTTTTACGGAGATAGTTCCGTTGCATTTGACCCCGTTCAGGGATAATGTGAAGAGATACTCTATCTGTGGGTGTTCATCTTTTATGACTCCCCACCTGTGAAAAAATGTCTCCAGATGTTCTGCCAGGTTATCATAAGCTTTTCCGCACAGATTTGCCGGAGTATCTGGACCACAGCCTTCCTCTCCTTCTTTTTGAGGAATTTTAATCCCGTACTCATCCAGGAAATCCTCGAAAATGTCCATTATCTGCCCAATAAACTCAGACTTGTTTTCTTTTTTGATCATGTTTTTCTCCTTTGTTATAAAATGTTTTCCAGTTTCTCTGGGTGAAGGTCACCACAGGTATAGCTTTTCTCATCAGGACGACACTTTTGTCGTGATGGGATCTGCCAACGGACAAGTGTCCGATAATCCAGGCGGGAGCTGTTATCTCCTATCCATTTCCTACGCATTTGTCGATACGGAAATCAAACATCCAGTCTGTCAGTCCCGGATAATTCTTTTTCGTATTTTTTCTTAGCTTCTTTTAAGGTATTTTCTAATACAGAAATACCCAGCACATTGTAAGGTCTGCACATATGCAAAGCCTCCTCCATCATATTGATGGCGTGAGGTGCACTTGGGCTGAAACCAAAAAGAACAGACTCCTTATATTCACGTATTGCTGTCTGAATAATCCTTTGTTTGTGAATATCTCTCATAAATTTATCCTCCTGTATTTACAGAATCAAATTCTCTTGTGTATACGTTATTGTAGGAACGGCGTTTTGCAACAAAACGACGTGTCTGTCGTGATGGTAAGTGCCAACTGACAGATGTCCGATGATCCATGCCGGGGCTTTTATTTCTGTTCCATTACTCACGCACTTGTCAATTCGGTAGTCGAACAGCCAGTCAACCAGACTGGGATATGACTTCTCAATCACCCCTTCGGTATAGCAGTTCAGGCGCACAGTAGCATCCTTACCAAAAGTGGATTCATATCTGCGGATGCGGTCACCGACCTGATACTTTTCATATACGGCCTTGACGATCTCACAGGTATGCCCATGTCTGCAGACGGACAGGATGTTTTTGAAGCCTGAGGTCTGACGCTGGACCAGCTTGCTGCTCTCCCTGCATACAGGGCAGACACTCACACCGATCTCTGTTGCTCTTACAGGATCGTCATGGATACGCCAGCCATACTTTTGGTCTGATTCTTCCTTATTCATTTTTTTCTCCTTTCGTTTTTATTTGCAAAAAAAATATGACAAAGAAGGAAAAAAACAAAAATCAGACTGTACGGACGACAATCAGGCTTATAAGAGACAATATATTTAAAAAATATCCTTAAATACTTGCAGATACGGAAAATAGGATTATAATGAAAGTATATGTACTACAAAAAAGGAGGAAAAATTGAATGAAAAGACATTTTAAGCAACTCTTAGTGGCATTTCTGGCTCTGACAATGGTTCTGACCGGTGCCATGTGTGTGCAGGCGAAAACTATTACAAAACCTGCTCAGACACTAACTTTGTATCCTTCTAAGTCATTACACTACAATGCAAACAGAAGGATATTTGCTACGGCAAACGAAACGGTGGTAAATACGGATTCCTATATGAATTGGGGAACGTCCTCTTTTAAATCTTCCAAAACATCTGTGGTAAGCCTTATTTCCAGAAAGGTATATATGCTGACACAGACAAATCCTGATTCTTTTTCTGCTTACTTCATGAAAGCAAAGAAAACAGGCTCCGCGGTGGTTTCCTATAAGAAAGGAAAAGATACCTACAAACAAAAAGTTATAGTAAAAAAATATGTCAATCCATTATCTTCTTTCAAAATCGGTTCCATGAATCTGACATCCAAGTTCAACAAAAATGCACACTATGTGTTGAGTTATGACAAGTATAAAAACAAAGAACTGAAACTACAGATAAAAGGTAAAGACGGATGGAATATCAGTACACGCAAGCTCAATGATCCAAAAGGATGCGAATTAGGAACCTGGCTTAATGATGGAGATACCTTTAAGGTTGCAAACAAAAATATGTTCCTGACTGTTTTTGCATATGATCAGAAAACAAAACAGACGATAGAATGCACGATTATTTTTAAATAATTTGCCCCAGATTTAACTGCGATCACCAAAGAAGGACGTAATCCATAGTATAGGGTTGCGTCTTTTTTGGCGATTGTGTTTTCTGATTCTGATATATGTTCTACATCTGATTCTTTCTACAGAATTAATGTTTTTTTTAAAATCTGTATTTTTTGTGTATGACTGATCTCCTATCGTTTTTTGTATATATGTATTACGAAGAACATCTGTAAGAACAAAAAAATGGGACAGATATATTTCTGTCCCAAAACAATTATTCACATATTCAGTTTTCTGGAAAATAACCGGCTGCTTCCGGAACTAACTTTATAGAATCTTCCGCGGAAAAACCTCTGCCAACAATTTCCCGGATAAACTCCGGATTAGTTTAACCAAGATGTTTCAGTGCTTCCTTGAAGGTGGGGGCATTTTTTCGTCTGAACCAGCTTCCACTTCCGATGTCATAATCAGAATCGCCATTTTCAAACATATTTGCTTTAGTAATGAAGAAGCCGAAACGATTAACAAATCCATTTTTGGAAATATGTGTAAGCTCTCGTTCATTCTCACAGTGTTTGGCAACAAACACATGGTAGCCTTTTTCTTCTGCTGTTGGAAGCCAGGCCTTAAATTCCGGATCAGCATAAAGCTGTCCAGTTAATATGACAATACCATCTGGAAGTCTGCCCTCTTCTTTTCCTTTTTTTGTGACTATAAGGTAGTCGCAACGTCCATATCCTGATTCTCTGTAGTTATATCCCATATGCATTCTCCTTTCGTTTTTTTGTACTTGAAAATATGAAAAAAAATAAAGGAAACAAAAAATCAGGCTGCTCGTAAGGAGAACAGCCTGAAGTGGGGATATATTATTTACGGGTGTAGGTGTCTGCTTTGTTGTTTGGTATCGTGCAGGTGGTGCCGTCGGAGGTGTAGGCAGTTCCGTCGGAGGCGTACCAGGTGCCGGAGGGAAGATAATAATAATCAGTAAATGAAAATTTATCACCAAGAGATATATTTGTTAGTCCATAACATCTCTCGAACATATAGCCCATATCTGTGACTTTTTCAGTATTAAAAGATGATAAGTTGAGGCTTACAATTCCAGAACAATTCCAGAACATGTCTCCCATACTTGTAACATTATCAGTATTGAACGACGACAAAGTAAGAGATGTAAGTCCAGGACAGTCGTAAAACATACTATCCATATTTGTAACTTTACAGGTATTGAAAGATGATAAATCGAGATTGGCTACATTTTTGCAACTCTTGAACATGCTGAGCATGGTAGTGACATTGTCAGTGTTTAAGCTAGATAAATTGAGACCTATAAGTCCGGAACAATTTTCAAACATGAAACTCATGTCGGTAACTTTACTGGTATCCAAGGGAGATAAATCAAGATTGGTGAGACTGGAGCAGCCACTGAACATTCTATACATATTGGTAACATTACTGGTATCAAAAGATGATAGATCGAGTTCTGTAAGTTTTTTGCAGTTGTAAAACATATTTTTCATATTAATAACATTATTTGTATTTAAGGATGATACTTTCAAGTTCGTAAGCGAAAGGCAGTGATAAAAAAGACCTGACATATCTGTAACCTTACTGGTATCAAATGATGACAAGTTTAGATTTGTAAGGTTAATACAATTACTAAATACATTACTCATAATTGTTACACTACTGGTATTTAGAGGCGTAAGATTGAGGCTGGTAAGTCCTGTGCACACAAAAAACATGCCCTCCATATTAGTAACACCGCAAAAATCCAGATTGCTGAAATCTATAAAAGACAAGTTCTCTTTTTCGGCAAACATATAAGAACTATCCACGGCAGCAACCACTTTCTGACCAGGAACTTGAGAAGAAACTTTCATCGTTCCTTCGTCCATCCATGCTATCACTCCGCCATCTCCGTCTGCATCTACATCTATTAAGGTTGCAGATATAGGCATAGTTTCATCAGTAAACACTACAGATGTAGCAGTATCAGGAATTAAATCTCTAAACTCATTTGAGTATTCAGATGATATGCCGCCCTTGATGATAAAAGCTTTGGGCTTAGCATACAAATCTAAATCAGAAAAAATCCCTGTTATAGGCAAACCATTATTATCTGTTTCAATTTTTGAAGTGCATTGAGAATCTGAATACCATGCGACAGAGGTATTTCCTGGAAGCCTATACTGACCAGATACGATTTTTCCAGAACTGTTTACAATAATCTCATTTTCTGAGCTTCCATCTGCGAAAGTCAGTCCATTTCCATGATAGGTAATAGTATAACCCAGTGGATTTTTGCCTGGTTTCGCTGTACTGATAGAAACATCTGGAACTGGCCTTTCATCAATGGATAAACTGTCATCCCAAACCTTTGTAACTGTTTTTACTCCGGAAGTTTTGGAATCCTTAAAGTCGTAAACTTTCCCACTGTCACCTCCAGAACTGCTATCCGCACTGGTACTACTAATTTTCGTAAATTCTATCGGGGGGGGGGTACTACCAGAATTAATATTACTTGCAGATACGGGTACTGCCATCATAGCAACCATAGTTGCTCCGATTAGTATTCTCGGAACCAATTTTTTTAACTTCATTACACATATACCTCCTGAAATTCATTTTGGGGATAATATAAAAAAAATTGGAAGAAAAATTAAGAACATTTCTCCTCCGCGGAGGCATTGCCCCGGGAAAAATTGGATAAATGGATATGCAAAAGTGGTTTTTCCGCGGAGAACAAATATGAAAAGGTATTTTTAGACACAAAAAAAAGACTCCAGTTATATAAACTGAAGCCTCTTTCCATTCTGATCACTTTTTGTAATCCGTCACACTGCAGGTTGGTAATCCTTTGGTGTCCCATGACATACCTGCCTTATTCTTCCATGTCCGGCTGCCAAGCAGGAATCCGCCTGACTGCGCATCCAGAATATACCATTTGCCACCAACTCTTACCTGATTCCACTGGTGGCTTGGGTTACTTGCCTTGGAGTCTGCGTGTACATATCTGCAGTCTACTCCGATTGCATCACAGAGTGCTTTCATGGCTCTGGCATATCCGGAGCATTGTGCTTCTCCATATACCAATGCACCCCAGGCGGTGTTTGCATAATTATACTGCCAGCCCCTATAAGCGTAGCTGCAGTTGCTGCGGAGATAATTATATGCAGTCAGTACACTGTCATAATCTGACATTCCTTTACGGATGTGAACAGATTTTTTCTTGTTCTTCTTTGCTTGTAATTGTGACAAGGTGACCTCCCTGCTTTTTACAGTATTTTTTTGCACTCTCCCAGTCCATAGAGGAATCATATATCGTATAGTAGTGTCCATTCCATAATATTGAGGATAGCTTCTCCCGTCTTAATTTCACCAAAAAAACAAAGAAGCAACGACCCTTTAGGGTAGGTTTTACTATCCCTGAGTTTCGATGTAATGTTCAAATATATTACCTAAAATATCTTTTGTCGTTTACATGATATTCTCTGGCTGTTTCAAACGGCTGGAAGATGATGTCAGCCTTGATTTCATTCGTAGCCGTCTGGAACGGAATTTCGTTTGGAAAGTCTATCCATGCCCTGGTGCATTTGTCAGTAAAAAAAATCCGCAGCAGTTTCAGCCGCGGATGTATATGGGATCTCAGAGCACTAATGGTAACCCTTAGTCGCAAGATGGTATGATATCTGGATTTGAGACAAAGATCATACGCTGTTTTTCATACGGTATGTCGTAGAGATTTTCTGGCAAAGAAATCTGGTTGATTCTTGGGCAATCGGCAAATGCTCCGTCATCTATGTACCGGACACTCTTGGGGAGCGTAATAGTATTAAGATCAGTTCCGGCAAACGCCATCGAACCGATCCCGACCACATTATCCGGAATGTTGATTGCTTTTAAGGAACAGCAGCCATAGAAGGCTCCATCGTCAATGAGGACAACCTGCCGCGGAATGTCGATCACTTCCAGGCTCCTGCATCCAGCAAATGAAAAAGCTCCTATCTTTCGAAGATTGTATGGAAGGATCACTTTTTTTAATCCAGGCATGTTAGAAAAACATCTGGGTGGCAGTATCCATACGTCGTCGTTAATGACAGCTACGCTTCCTCCATCCTTCATATTTGCATTTTCTTTGATCCATTGTTCTAACATAAGAATCCTCTCCTTTCGTTTTTGTTCGTACAAAAATATGAGGAACGTCAGAGGGATTTAAAAATCCGTCTGTTTATCATTTTGTCCTTAAATACGAGCAAAGGAGGAGCCGTGGATGGGAAGTATATTTTCGGAACTTTTTAATAATTGGGTAAATGCATTCGAACAGGAAGAGGGAAAGAAGAAACCGATACATCTTCCCAATGCAAAGGAGAATTACAGAGAGACTGCAAAATATCAGATGATGGATTATATAAAAAAAGTAGATGCAGCCAAGAAGAGAGGCAAGGAATACTGTGATCTGGTCAGTTCCGAGCCTTATCCGATGAGGCAGGAACATATCGATTATTTCCTGAAGAAGGGATATGACATATACTGGAGCGTATTAGATCTGGAAACAGGACCTGCCTATTATTATAAGGCTGTATGGACGGAGGATGCAGAGGGGAAACTGAAAGAAGGGTTCTGATATTTGTTTTCCGGATAAACATGTGGTATACATACGAGCAGGGCTTCTGTAAGCTGCTCCACTACAACGGAGAAATTATCGGGGTTTTGGCAGACGAGTCTGTGTTGGACGAAACAGGCAAGGTCGATGCCACAAAGCTGAACGCCTTTGTATTCGACCAGTTCCGCAACGGCTACTATGCCATCGGTGAGAAAGTCGGTCAAGCATGGCACACTGGTACACCGCTGATGAAAGAATAAAGATATACCAAAACGCCCCTTGCTACAGAAATGTAGCAAGAGGCTTGTAGTTCAATAAATACCGATTTTCTCAATTCTCCAAACTGGAATTTATCACTCTGTCAGTCGATTCTCCTCGCCCCAGACACAGAGCTGATCCAGCACAATCATCAGCGATTTCCCACGCTCCGAAAGTGCATATTCTACCTTCGGCGGAATCTGCGGATACTCGGTGCGGACGATCAGTTTATCCGCTTCCAGCTCCTTGAGATTCGTGCTGAGAGTTTTGTCGGAAATGGTTTTCAGATACCGTTTCAGTTCATTGAATCGCACCGTCTCAAACTCCATCAGGCAGTAAAGAATGGCCATCTTGTGCTTGCCGGAGATCAGCGACAGCGTGTAGGCAAAGCCGGTGTCCTCGAAATTGGCGTTCTCGATATAATTCTTTATCATTTCACTTTCTCCTAAGATAGTACCTATCATAATAGACAGTACTTGAATTTCTGTTTTACTCGGTTATAATTATAAGCAGGATGAACAGTCCTGTCAATCTGATCACAAGGAGAAGTTATCATGAGAACAAAACTGAAAATAACCGAAGGCATTTTCCCCATGCCGGTTCTGATGGTTGCGACTTATAACGAGGACGGCAGCGTGAATGTCATGAACGCCGCATGGGGCACCATGCAGGAGCGGGACACCGTCGCCTTAAACCTCACCGAGACTCATAAGACCGTGCAGAACATCAAGGCACGGGGAGCATTCACCGTCAGCATTGCCGATGCTGCCCACATAGTGGAAGCAGACTATTTCGGCGTGGAATCCGGAAATAAGGTTTTCGACAAATTTGCCCGCAGCGGTCTGACCGCAAGTAAAGCAGAAGCCGTCGATGCCCCTGTCATTAACGAGTTCCCGCTCTGCCTGGAGTGCAGGTTCATCGAGTATCAGAACAATGAATACGGATGCGGCGTCATCGGCAAGGTGATCAATGTCACTGCCGATGAGAGCGTTATGGTGGATGGAAAAATTGATATATCTAAGGTCAACGCCATCGCATTTGACCCCTACACCCACGGCTATTATAAAGTCACCGAGCGTGTGGGCGAAGCATTCCAAGATGGCTTAAAGCTGAAAAAGTAAGGTGTGCAGAAAAGGAGCTTTCGCATTAGCGAAGGCTCCTTCTTAAAATATGTGGATTTCACAAATTCAAATTGTTACACTTAAAAAAGCGGAATTTCACCATCATAGTTTTCTGCTTTTTCCAATAGCGGTCCTTTAGCTCCCATCGTAAACGCGATGTCGCTACTGCGGATAGAGAGCAGCTCCATTCCGGGTCTCACCTTCAAAAAATCCATCATTTTCTTCGTAAGAAGAATTTGCCCCTCCTGTGAAATCTCTACCCAGCAGTAGGAACGCCCCTTGTATTTGATAAATTCGCCAGAACCTGCTGAGTAGTCAAGCAACGGTGGAGTATCGTCCAAAATGTGACCAAGTTTTGACGGATGCAAAAGGCCTTTTCGGGTGACGCAGAAGCCACCGGTAATCTTACTTCCGGTAAAAAGATATACTTTTTCTTCATCTGCAATGTGATATTCTTCCATTGCCTGCGGTGGAATCCGCAATGTTCCATCCGTCCGAATGAGTGATTTCCCGAAAATAAATTTTCCTCCCTTATTCATTTGTGGCATAAAAACACCTCCTGAAATCCCGATTGAGATTTCACCTGTTTTAAGAAATTTAATAACTGTTATATTTTGTTATTAAATTCTCCGCAAACCATTGAAAACACTGGATTTGTCGCAGGTGAGCTTTCCCTTATTGTTTCCCTTGTGTTATATCGTCCCACCAGTGTTTACGAACTCTGATAAGGGCAAATACAAGGGCAAGAAAAATCTATAAAACAGTATAACACAAAATAAAACTGACATGGTGAACTGATTGAAATGCTTCTTAATTTTTACAATTAATGGTTGATTGAATAATAAGGAGATGGGATACGATGAGAACAATATTTGCAGAATACAATCCACAGTGCAACAGTATTGATGTTTATACCAGTGCCGGCTATATGCTTCGCATTGACTGCTGGGAAGCTGAAAAGAATTTAAAGACTACACCTGGATCAGAATGTGCTTTGACATCTCTTGCAATTGATGAGCCATTAGAATATGCAAGGTTATATCTTGATGGAAATTTGCAGATGTGGGTAGATGCGGAAGATTCACTTGAACTTTAATATTTCCTATTAAAAACATATAATAAAAGTCCCCCTTACTATTTTTGAAGGAGAACTTTTGTTAAGATTTATTAGAGTTTTCCATTCTGGTTCTGCCATGTAAATTCATCAACGATAGTTTCCATATAGAAAATGTTAGATAAAAAAATTCATTAGAATTTAAAAATTAGCAAAGGGGCAGAAGCAAGGTCTAATCATAAATTTATTCTGTACCTTTTGCTTATTAGGGTATATAGGATATTTCAACAGACGCTTATAACAATCCACTGTATATTTTTAAATCTTCATCCTTAAACACATTAAAGATTACCTTTTTTATTCTGCTGTCTTTGTTAAGATACTGTTTTACAGTGTACGTTGCAATCTCGGCAGCTCGTTGCTGTGGAAAACGGAATACACCTGTAGACAAACAACAGAATGCAATAGATTCCACACCAGTATCAGCTGCAAGCTTTAGGCACTCTGTGTAACAGCTTGCGAGCAGTGCTTCATCCTCTTTTGTGACTTTCCATTGTATAATAGGTCCTACCGTATGAAGAATATATTTTGCCGGAAGATTGTAGCCCGATGTTATCTTTGCTTTGCCGGTCTCTTCTTCATGCCCCTGCTTTGCCATAATCTCATGCATTTTCAGACGAAGTTCCATTCCAGCATAAGTATGAATAAAGTTATCAATACAGGCATGCATCGGTGAAAAACAACCAAGCATCTGTGAGTTACACGCATTCACGATCGCATCACATTTCAAAGTGGTAATATCACCCTGCCAGATATATAATCTCGAATCGGATTTTACAGGTGCAAGCGTGTCAACATCTGTGATTCCACGCTCTTTATTTCTTTCTGTAAGATACTCATCCTGTATTTTCAAAAAATCATTACTGATTGATCTTGGCGGTCTGACATTCATAAGTGAGCGGAGCAGATTTTCCTGCCCCTGCTTATCCATAGGAATGTTCTGTCTGCCAAACGGTATTTCTTCTTTTAAAAGATACTGAATCAGATATTCTCTTCGCTCATCCTGTGTCATAATACCAGCCCCCTTATATCAGTAATTGCCTTTGCCATATCACCGCCAATACCGATTGCACGTTCCCCGAAGCTTTCCGGAACTACCGCTTCATCCATATTCAGGCGTATCAAACTATAAGACGAGTTCTCCCTCACCATCTTTTCAAAAGGGAAACGTATAATAATCGGTGTATTAAATCCAACTCCAAGTTCCAAAAGAACACCCTTTTTATCTTTATTCTGTTCCAGAAAACCCGCATACTTGTCGGCTGCCTCATGCCACGCTTCATCTTCCACAAAATAATTATCACAACGGAGATTCATAGCCATATTGCCGCCACACACCGGACATTTTGGTACAAGTTCTGATGGAATCAGGCAGTCTCTTCTCGCTTCATCCATTTTACGAAACAGAACTTCTGCATCGTAAGTCTTTGGATGACAGGCTTTCTGGCACTGGATTTTTCCATAATCTCCCTGTGTTGCAAATATTCTTTTTCCATCTGAATCCCGCTTTATAAAACTGATGATCCACATTGGTTGTAAGTACAAAATATTCTTTGTTCTTTACAATATCATAAAGCTCGTTATAAAGTGGCAATGCCGGAGGATCAAAGCGGTTCATCAATGCGTGTTTTGCGACCAGTATCCCCACTTTGCCTCCTCAGACGGATATGGATAAAATCCGGCTGCATACATATCTGTCATGTAATGCCCACCGTATTTTTTTATAAATTCTGCAAAATTGTCTGTAAACCTTTTATCGCCATACTGGATTCCCGCAGCTGTCGATGCCCCGGCCCCTGCCCCGATTATAACACAATCTGCATTTCTTATATTCTCTGCTGCCCTGTCAATCTGGTCTTCATATGCATCCTTTTGGAATACATAATCCATTGCCGGAGTACTACATAAAAAGTTTCTCCAGTCAGCATGCCCTTTTCTGATTTTCTTAAAGATCATAGCTTAACCTCTTTTCTCAATACACTGCTTCGGACAAATTTCTGCACATCTTCCGCAATGCAGACAATGATTCTGATTGATTACAACAGGAACTGAAGATATATCAATGCATTTTTGCGGACATACCGAGTAACACAACTTACATCCGATACAGTCTTTCCCAACAAAATACCCCGTATGAACAACTTCTGCTTTTCCGATTGTTATAGTATCTCTCACAATATTTGATGGATTGCTGATATCAAAATACTCGCCCTGTGCCTCATACAGCTGAAACACTTCGATTGCGTCTTTCGTATCTCCCGGATAGATTTTCTTCATGTATGGATTTCTATCAAACATAATATCAAGATTCTTTTTCCCGATGTTCTTTATTTTTCCACGAAGAGAAACTGCAATTTTGTCTTTTTGTTGCAGA
>NZ_JBWJVP010000191.1:0-55013 GCF_056339915.1 Blautia sp. ZXY-1-B12
CATCGAAAAGGACAAGAGAGTGACGGTTGGCTTTTTTCAGGAAAGAAACCACGTTGGTCATATGTGAGGAGAATGTACTTAATGACTGTTCGATACTCTGTTCATCACCGATATCTGCATAAACTTCTTCAAACAGTGCAAGCTCTGAGCGGTCCAGTGTGGGAATATGAAGACCGGACTGGCCCATGAGAGTGAGAAGTCCGACAGTCTTTAAAGATACAGTTTTACCACCGGTGTTCGGACCGGTGATAACAAGCAAGTCGAAATCATCGCCGAGACGGATATCAATGGGAACAGCTTTCTTCTTATCAATGAGAGGGTGGCGTGCCTGTTTCAGACGGATGCGTCCTTCATCATTGAAGATTGGTTCTGTTGCATTCATATCCATGGCAAGGGATGCTCTGGCAAAAATGACGTCAAGCTGTACCATGATATTAAGATCTGCGCGGATAGAGTCGGTCTGTTCTGCAGTTTGCTGGCTCAGAGTGGAAAGGATCACTTCAATCTCTTTTTGTTCTTCCAGTTCCAGCTCGCGGATGTCATTATTTAGTTTTACGATTGCCATAGGTTCGATAAATAAAGTAGAACCTGTGGAGGACTGATCGTGTACCATACCCGGAACCTGTCCTTTGTATTCTGCCTTGACCGGAATGCAGTAGCGTCCGTTTCTCATGGTAATAACGGAATCCTGCAGATAATTGCGGGCACTTCCATTTACAAGAGAGGAGAGCTGTGTATGGATCCTGTCTCCGGTAATCTTCATGTTTCTTCGAATCTGGCGGAGGTTGCTGCTTGCATCATCACTGATCTCATCTTCTGAGAGGATGCATCTGCGGATCTCTGTTGTAAGAGGAGTCAGTGGTTCCAGTGCCTCGAACATCCCGTCCAGAGAGTCCGGGAGAGAATCACCGCGCTCACTTCTGGAATAAGCTTTGACACGATTGGTGTTCTCAAGAAGGCTGCAGATGGCAAGAAGTTCACCAATCCCCAGAGAACTTCCGATTTCCAGACGTTTCAGAGAACCACGCACATCTTTGACGCTGCCAAAGGAAATATTTCCTTTCTGGAAAAGACGGGTAAGTGCATCTCTGGTCTGAGTCTGCATATGTCGGATTTCATCAATATCTGTGGATGGCTCCAGCTTCCGGCAGATTTCTTTTCCCATGGAAGAGGAAGCCTTGTCTGTCAGCATATTGATGATTTTATAATATTCAAGTGCTTTATATGCTTTCTGATTCATTGTCTGTTTAAATCTCCTGATAGATATCTTTATAATTTGCTGTCCCTGATATTATAGCATTTTTTGTTATGGAAATGTACTCCGGGATTATAGCAATTTGAAAAAAATAATTGTGTTACTGTTCACTCCGTTCACAGTAACGTAGCCAAAATCTCATTCCAGATATCGCCTGCGGCAATGGAATTTTGGCTTGTATGTCTCGGGATTTTGGCATGTTCATGCCAAAACACCTCGCGGAATAGTGGTGTGTGAACAGTACATAACTGTAGCCGTGTTACTGTGAAATAAGCAGTTACAAATACTTTTCCTATTATATATGATTTTGGAATCTATGGAAAGCAAAAAGGATAGAAATACATAAAAATGATAGTTTTTACAAAAAAATAAAAAAAATTCAAAAAAGCTATTGACAGTTTATATAGTTTTTGGTATAGTACCAATTGTCGCAACAATAAGTAAAACTTATAACAGAAATGCGATATGCGGAAGTGTCGGAACTGGCAGACGAGCAAGACTAAGGATCTTGTGAGCATTGCGCTCGTGTGGGTTCAAGTCCCATCTTCCGCATAAGAAACGGTTTGAATGCTATTATATGTGCATTTAAACCGTTTTTTTGTGTCATCATAATAACCTGAGCTGTAGTGTTTCGCTGATACGATAAGTGTTTCAGTAGGAGCTTCTTTTTTGTACTGTGGGAAATTACTTATAGTATATTCATAAAAAATTCATATCTTTTTGTTAAAATAATATGTAGATTGTTACGATATAATTTGTTTGAATACAAGTGATATTGAACCTGAATGGTAACTGTTTGGCAGATTGCTGTTTTGTATGACACTGGGCAGTTATCCTGAATGGAGTGCGGCAGGAGAATCAGGTATGAAAAAAAACAAAATGGACACACAGGAATATCAGTTTATAAAAGAAACGGTAAAAAAACAGCCAAAAGAGAATGGCAGTCTGTTGCGCAGGCTGCTTATGATAGCAGGATGTGGCGTTTTGTTTGGGGGCTGCGCAGCCGTAACCTTTGCCAGTGTGTTTCCGGTTATGGCGGACAGAGAAGAGAATACACAGCAGAAAATCGAACTGACAGGATCGGATGTAGCGGAGACGATATCTGAAGAACAGGCAACAGAGAGGGAATCTGTCGCTTCAGTTTCTGAAAAAGAGGAGAAGAGTCTTCTGGCAATGCGTCAGGAGATGTATAGGGAAGTGCTGAAGGTTTCCCAAAAATCCCGAAAATCTCTTGTAAACGTGAGAGGAATTTCAAAGGATGAGGATTTGCTGAATAATTCTTATTTGCAGCAGGAAGATACGGAAGGTCTTGTCTTTCTTGAAACAGAGACGCAATTTTATATCCTGACCTATGAGGAAGAACTGGAAAATCTGCAGGAACTGCAGGTGACTTTTGCAGATGGTTCGACAGTGCAGGGAGAGATATGCAGGGGAGATGCAGATTCCGGATTTGCAGTTGCAACTGTGAGAAAAAATCTTCTTAATGACAGTACAAGAGAAGGTATCGTGGTATCTGATCTGACAGACACAAAGAAACTGGGACAGAGCGATATAGTAATTGCTATCGGAAGTCCTGCCGGTGACAGTGATGCGGTGGTTTATGGAATGATCACTTCTGTTTCTGAAAAACTATCGGTAGCGGATACGGAGTATAATGTGTTGGCTACAGATGTGCAGGGGAATGAAGATGGAAGTGGTGTGCTGCTTGATTCTGACGGAAATGTGGCAGGTATGATACTGAAGAAGAATGAAAACGATGGAGATAATATTCATGCAGTTTCCATTTCGCAGATTCTTCCGTTGGTAGAACATCTGGCTAACAAAGAGACAATCAGATATACAGGTATTTATGGAACAGAGATAACTCAGGCACAATGTAGAAAACTGGGAATTGATCAGGGACTTTACGTGGAGCGTACACAAGAAGAATCTCCTGCGATGAAGGCAGGGATACAGTGTGGAGATATCATAAGTAAGATTGATGGAACTCCCACAGAGAGTATGCAGTCTTACTATACATATCTTCAGACAAAAAAGCAGGGAGAAAATCTTACCATAACGGTTCTTCGCAAAAATTCCGATGGTGAGTATGCGGAGAAAGATTATAAGGTAACAGTTGGAGAGAGATAGTGACAGGCGGAGAATCCTACAAGCGGGATTCTTTCTTGTGGAATTGTTATAATACTAAAAATAAAGGATAGAGAGGCAGGCTTTATGCGTTTTTTAAATGAGTTACATGAGGGAGACAGAATTAATGGGATTTATCTGTGCAAGCAGAAACAGTCTGCGGTAACGAAGAATGGAAAACCCTATGAGAATATTATCCTCCAGGATAAAACCGGAATCATGGATGGAAAGATCTGGGATCCGAATTCTCTTGGAATTGATGATTTTGATGCACTGGATTATATAGATGTTGTGGGAGATGTGACCAGCTTTGCAGGGGCTATGCAGCTGAATATCAAGCGTGTGCGCAAGGCTGCTGAAGATGAGTACAACCCGGCAGATTATCTTCCTGTAAGTGAGAACAGCACAGATGATATGTACAGCCAGCTGAGAGCATTTATTGACAGTGTGGAGAATACTTATCTGTCTGCACTTCTGAAGAAATTATTTGTGGAAGATGAAGCTTTTGTGAAAGCGTTTGAAGGACATTCTGCAGCGAAGACAGTACATCACGGATTTATCGGCGGTCTGATGGAGCATACTCTGGGAGTGACCAGACTCTGCGATTATATGTCAAAGGCATACCCGGTCATCAACAGGGATTTACTGATCACAGCATCACTTCTTCATGATATCGGAAAGACAAAAGAATTATCTGCATTTCCGCTAAATGATTATACAGATGAAGGTCAGCTTCTGGGACATATTTATATGGGAGCGCAGATGATCAATGATCTTGCCCGCCAGATACCGGAATTTCCGGAGGTGCTTAAGAATGAACTGATCCATTGTATCCTGTCCCATCACGGAGAACTTGAATACGGTTCCCCGAAGAAACCTGCACTGGTGGAGGCTGTAGCCCTCAATCTTGCAGATAATACAGATGCAAGAATGGAAACCATCACAGAGATTTTTGCAGCAAACAAGAGCAAAAAAGAATGGCTTGGATATAATAAATTGTTTGAATCCAACTTAAGAAGAACAGATGAGGTGTAATCTTTATGGAATTTCGTAAGAACGATCTTGTTACGTTAGAGATAGAAGATTGCGGAATTGACGGTGAAGGTATCGGAAAAGCCGATGGCTTCACCGTTTTTGTCAAGGACGCAGTGATCGGAGATACAGTAACAGCCAAAATTATCAAGGCAAAGAAAAATTATGGTTACGGCCGTCTTATGGAGGTGCTGAAGCCATCTCCGTACAGAGTTGAGCCCAAGTGCGAATTTGCCCGTCAGTGTGGCGGATGCCAGCTTCAGGCACTTTCCTATGACCAACAGCTTGTATTTAAGACAAATAAGGTGAAGGGACATCTGGAACGTATCGGTGGCTTTACAGATATCCCCATGGAGCCGATCATTGGCATGGATGAACTTTTTCATTACAGAAATAAGGCACAGTTTCCTGTAGGCAGAAATAAAGAGGGAAAAATCGTTACAGGTTTTTATGCGGGAAGAACCCACAATATTATTGAGAACCGTGACTGTGCACTTGGTGTAGCTGAGAATAAAGAAGTTCTGGACCGTGTGATCGCACATATGGAGAAATACGGGATTGAACCATATAATGAAGCAACAGGCAAAGGGCTGGTGCGCCATGTCCTGATCCGTTACGGATACTTCACAAAAGAAGTGATGGTCTGTCTGATCCTGAACGGAAATAAGATTCTGAAAGAGGAACAGCTTGTAAAATCTCTGTGTGAGATTCCGGGAATGACAAGCATCACCATCAATGTAAATAAGAAACACAGTAATGTAATCCTTGGTGAGGAAATTCGTCTGCTCTGGGGCCAGGAATATATCACAGACAGGATCGGAGATATTTCCTATCAGATTTCACCTCTGTCTTTCTATCAGGTAAATCCTATGCAGACTCAGAAGCTTTATGCAAAGGCACTGGAATACGCAGATCTTCACGGCGAGGAAACAGTATGGGATCTCTACTGTGGAATCGGAACTATTTCCCTGTTCCTGGCACAGAAAGCAAAATTTGTCCGTGGTGTGGAAATTGTTCCTGCAGCTATTGAGAATGCGAAAGAGAACGCAAAACTTAATGGTCTGGAAAATACAGAGTTCTTTGTGGGCAAGGCAGAAGAAGTGCTGCCGAGAGAGTATAAGAAAAATGGTGTTTATGCAGATGTTATCGTCGTAGATCCGCCAAGAAAAGGCTGTGATGAAACCCTGCTGGAGACCATGATCGAGATGAACCCGGAGAGGATTGTGTATGTAAGTTGCGACAGTGCGACGTTGGCAAGGGATCTGAAGTATCTGTGTGCGAGGGGATATGAGCTTAGAAAGGTATGCCCGGTTGATCAATTTGGGATGACGGTTCACGTGGAGACGGTTGTTCTTTTGTCCCAACAAAAACCAGATGACACGATAGAGATCGACTTAGACTTAGATGAGCTGGATGCAACCAGTGCAGAGACGAAAGCGACCTATCAGGAAATCAAAGATTATGTGCTGAAAGAATTTGGCTTGAAGGTTTCAAATTTATATATTTCTCAAATCAAAAGGAAATGTGGAATCGAAGTAGGAGAGAACTATAATCTGCCAAAGACAGAAAATCCAAAAGTGCCACAGTGTCCGAAAGAGAAAGAAGATGCTATCAAGGCTGCCCTGAAATATTTTGCGATGATCTAAGGATATCGCTGATTTCAAGGAGGAATAACACATGAAAAGCACATTTGAAAAAATGGGTGGAACCTACACACTGGGAGCAGACGGAATTTACTATCCGAATCTTGTCAGTACAGATGAAGAACCGCATTATGGAAAATATGGAATGCTGCGGAAAACGTATCTGAAAGAGCATCGTCCGGCAATGTATTCTCTGTATATGTTGGAAGACAGATTGACAAAACATCTGAATGCTGTGGATGATGAAGCACAGGAGAGGATGGGTATTCTGGTGCGTCAGATGATGGAGAAGCAAGGCGTTACGGAAGAATTGAAAGCTCGTGATCAGATGGTGTGGGTTGGAGTTGTAAATAACATCCGGAATACAGCAGAAGAGATTGTGTTAAAAGAATTGATTTATAGGTAGTAGAATAAGAGCTGAACAAGTAGGACGAAAACTCCTGTTTGTTCAGCTTTTATGTTTATAAGGGGTCAAAGAAGAAGCAAATTACAATTCTATAGCAAGTGATCTTTTCTAAGTTTCGGAAGGCTGGTTTTTTCCGTCATAGTTATAAGTTGCCGATTTAATTATTCCATAGTATGGCTTAAAAAATATTCGAATATAACTTTATAGAAATAATCATGATGGGGAGATTATTTGATGAATTATGTGCTAATATTCTGCAATTCTACTGCTAGTCGATTGATTTATGCACGCTCTCATTATAATATGTGTGCAGGAGGTGGATATATGTATCAGATTAGTAATGAAAAATTTGGTTTATTTGTAACCGAATTAAGAAAGGAAAAGAATTTAACTCAAAAGGATTTGGCTGAAAAATTATATGTATCAGATAAAACAGTTAGCAAATGGGAACGTGGTCTTAGTATGCCCAATGTCGTATTACTCATACCAATAGCTGATATATTAGATGTTACCGTTACAGAATTGTTACGTGGAGAAAAAATAGATACACAGAAAAATATTGATACAAAAGAAGTCGAGGAATTGGTAGTAGGCTCTCTCGATATGGCTGTTAGGAATTCTATTCATCAGCATAGAAAAAACTGGATATTAGCATATTTGCTATGCTTTTTAATATCTATTACAGAAATTATTATGTTAGTCGTATCTGGGAATTCAATAGCTGAGATGAAAGATGATATATTGCTGGTTACAGGGTTAATGCTTTTATTTGGTGCATGGTTTTGTTTCTTTGCCAAAGACATATTACCAACATATTATGATGCAAACAAGATAAATTATGTTTCACAAGGAATTTTTAGAATACATCTAGTTGGTTTATCCTTTAACAACGGAAATTGGATGTACATCTGCACAACTTTAAAAATATGGACACTTGCAACGGTTGTTCTATATCCTCTTGCAGGTATTATAATAATCAATTGTTTCAATATAGCTTTATGGGATATTTCGAATAAAATTTTCTTAATTATGATATTAGGTGGTATGGTAATTTCGATTTACATTATCGGGAAAAAATACGAATAATTAAATTACCTGTTATCGTTGTGGATAGTACTAATTTACAACATTCTTCATGGGAAATATGGAATGATGCAGAAGAGGTTGTGTTAAGAGAATTAGTGTACATTTAAAACGTGGAAAGCTCCTTCGAGGCTTTTGGCTGATTATAAAGAAAGTATATAGAAAATGCATTAATCATATGGTATGATTTGAACAAAAGATAGAATCTTATGAAGTAAGAAGAATATTTTTGAGGAACGCAACTTAGAAGTTTCTGAATTAAGTTAATCGTGCCATATGGCTTGATTATAAAAGCAAAGATAAAAACGCAACGTACATCTTTGATGTGCCAGAGCCGGTAGGTAGCCCGGCCGTCCTATATAAATAGGGTAAGTAACCTGCCCCTCCGGGTTGTCCATTCTTTGTTCAATCAATTTTAGGAGGGATTCTTATGGACAAAGTAAATGGAAAGCTGACAGTATTTTTTGAGGAGCCGTTTTGGGTGGGGATCTTTGAACGCATCGAAGATGGTAAACTATCTGCGGCAAAGGTAACATTTGGTGCAGAGCCAAAAGATTGTGAAGTACAGGAATATATTCAAAAGTGGTACTTCAGTTTGAAATTCAGTCCGGTTGTTGAAACTGTTGTAAAGGATATCAAAAGAAATCCGAAACGGATGCAGCGGGAAGCAAAGAAGCAGATGCTGGAAATAGGCATTGGTACAAAATCGCAACAGGCGTTGAAATTACAGCAGGAACAGAACAAGCAGGAACGCAAAGAGAAAAGCCGCAAGAGAAAAGAAGCAGAAGAGCAGCGAATGTTTGAACTGAAACAGCGCAAGAAAAGAGAAAAGCATAAGGGACATTAAAGTCCCTTGGGCTTTTACTCAAATCGAAAAGTGTTGAATAAAGATTTCGGGAGGTGTTTCTATGAAGAAAAAAGTACTTGCAATTATGTTAGTTGCCGTATCAATCATGTTGATTTCAGCGTGCGGAAAAAAAGAAAAATTGTACGAAATTCCTGATTTATCGCAGTATAAGACAGATTATGTAGGAGATTCTTCAAATGTTATAAATATTGTAAGCGGTCAAGAGTATCCAGAGGGATACTCATATGACAGTATAGAGATACAGTCTGAAACAGAGCCTTATGGATTAACAGTTTTTCTAAAAGATGAGCCGTCGGCAGTCAAACTTGAAGATGAATTGCAGGTTAATGCAGATATGACATTTGACTTGATTGGTAATTTGGGAACAATTGATTATAAAACAGCAGATAGCAAAGAAATTATTGTATCATATGAACGGTGATATATTTTTAGTCAACTTTTAGACAATTTGAAGAGCAGAATATAAAAAGGCGTATGGAAGTTTTGATTTCCATACGCCTTTTTGAAAGGAGTTTATTTTTGAACAAGAGATTTGTAAGAGCATGTTATCTACTCGAAGATGATTACAATTCCATATCATAGGACTTTTTCTTAGCTCTTGCAGGCTGATTTCGCCGCATTTCCTGTTCTAGCTGATATTTAAGTTCCCATGCACGATGGGAGAAGACATCCGAATCTTCCACATTGAGATAATCCACCTCATTGGCGGCAATATCACGGCGGTGATAGTCATAATACTTACCAAAAGTACCTTTGAGCTGCTCGATCAGCTTATCCCGGAAATCAGGACGTATCTGGATTCTGGTGTCCAGCAATTCTGTATACTGTTCAGATTCAGGACGAAATTTTTCTTCCCGGAAAGCGGCGGCATCTTTTTCAAGCTGTTTTTTGAGCGAGATGTCCTGAGAATCTAGGATATCAAGATTGTTATTCATCCATGTCAGAGGAAGTCCGACAGCCAGATGGACATCTGCTTCACGGATGGAAAAGACATTCAGTTCCTTTGCAATAGCCATTAGCGTCAGAAGATAATATTCTTCGTCCATAGCCTTATCCGGGATAAATTCTTTGTGTCCTTTGCCAATCCGGTAGTAAATGCCGTTATATTCTAGAATATTTCCGGTGAAGATTGGTTCTGTTTCATAGGCTTTGATTCCGGTTGGCGTGACGGTGTTTGCTGTTTTCATATTGCTATAGCCATGATCTACAGCGATGATTTTTGTGTTTCTGAGTTCTCGCATAAAAAATACCTCCGTTTTCGTATTGATTGATTCAGCAGGTCATACCGGTGTGGTACTGCTTTGCTGTGAGATAAGCATACGAAAATCTGAGGTAAAAGACATTGAGTGGAAATTGAGCTGGAATTGAGAAAAAAGATATATTGTGCGTACGTTCTTCATGTACTCTTGTTGTGATTTCATTGTTTTTTATCGTATAATATGGATACTGGAGGTGGTTTGGATGAAATACAAGATTTTAGTTGTTGATGATGATAAAGAATTGGTGAAAATGCTTTGTAGTTATTTTAATATGAAACAATATGAAACCATTACGGCTACAGATGGAATGGAAGCATTAAATAAAATAAAAATGAAACCGGATATTATTTTGTTGGATATCAATATGCCACGCATGGATGGGATTGAAGTATGTCGTCTGATACGCAGTAAAGTGTTATGTCCAATTTTATTTCTGACAGCAAGAGTTGACGAAGATGATAAAATTAATGGGTTGCTTTCAGGTGGGGATGATTATATTACGAAACCATTTAGTCTTCGGGAGTTGGAAGCAAGGATTGTCACAAACATAAAGAGAGAAGAAAGGCATCAACAAAAAACGGAATACCGTTTTATGGATGAAATGCTGATTGATTATTCTGAAAAAATAGTAGCTATAGCTGGACACAGGATGGAGTTCACAAAAATTGAATATCAGATTATTGAATTCTTATCCATGCATCCGGGGCAGGTGTTTGATAAAGAACGTATATATGAACAAGTCTGTGGATATGATGCGGAAGGGGACAGTAGAACGATAACGGAGTTAGTACGGCGTATAAGGAAAAAAATAGCGGATTATTCAGAAAAAGAATACATAGAAACTGTATGGGGGATTGGATACCGATGGAAAAAATAAGAAACTTGTCACTGAAAAAAACAATTCTGCTTTATTTTGTGATCAGCTTAACGGCAGCATTTCTGTTATCTGGATTTACAGTTCATTTTGCAAGAAATATGCAGAATAAAATATGGGAAAAATATATTGATTATGCAGATTATACGGACGTGTTTCAGCAATATGGAAAGAAATACGAGATTGAGATATCAAGACCTAATCAATCGCAGATGAATCGTTTGGACTATCATCTTTCGGAAATGTGTGACTTTATGGAAACATATTCGGTACTGATTTTTTCGATTGTTGGGAGTGTTGCTGCGGTATTCTTTTTTTATAAAAATAAGTTAAAGACACCTCTACAGGAACTAAAAGATGCCTCGCAAATGATTGCGGATAATGAACTGGATTTTCATGTGTCCTATGAAAATAAAGATGAGATGGGAACTTTGTGTAAAGAATTTGAAATGATGCGAAGTGCTTTAGCAGATAACAACAGAAAGATGTGGCGAATGATTGATGACGAGAAGGCTTTGCGGAATGCAATTGCACATGATATACGTTCTCCACTTTCCATATTGCGTGGGTATCAGGAAATGCTCTTAGAGTTTGTTTCTGCTGAGAGTATAAAAACAGAGGATGTTATTGATATCTTACAAACAGGCATGTATCAGATTGACCGTATAGAGCATTTTACGGAAAACATGAGAAAAATGTCCCATTTAGAACAGAGGGAACTGCAATGCTCAGAGATAGAATTATCGGAACTGGAAAAAAAGATTGAGGCAGAAGCTGCCATGCTGTCCAAGAAGGAAAGTAAATTATGTAAGGTAGAAAGAGCGCAGGAACAAAACATTGTGAAAGTGGATGAGGAACTTGTCATGGAAGTGACAGACAACTTACTGGAAAATGCGGTTCGATATGCACAAAAAAGTATTGCTTTGCAAATAAAGAAAAAGGATGGTTTTCTTATAATTTCTGTTGAAGATGATGGAATAGGATTCGTGGATACTGAGGAAAAAGTAACAGAGCCATTTTATCATAAGAATCTACAAGATGATTTAAAGCATTTTGGTCTTGGTATGTATATTTCTCGTATTTTCTGTGAAAAGCATGGAGGAAATTTGAAAATATATAATGTCAGACAGGGCGGTGCTCATGTAGAAGCTCTTTTCAAAGCTGAATAAAAATACTTTATAAGGCTGAAATCACAAATAAAGTGGTTTTAGTCTTTTTTGTTGTGAATTTATTGAGAATTGATTTGTATGATGTCGTTAAAGAAATAAAGAAAGGAAGAGATACAATGAAAACAATCATAAAAAGAAGTATACTTGATTATTTAAAGAACCCTGTTTTGTGGATTGGCTTGATTATTATAGTTACCAGTATGTATCAATGTCTGTCATCGTATTTGCAAATTCATTATATCAAACAGAATGAACAGATCACACAAAATGACGTAGCATTGGAAGATGCTGATGTCATGGATGGGTACATTCCCACATCTGATGATAAAGAAAGAAGAAGGGAGTGGGAAGATACGATCAAAGAGACGCTAATGGACACCTCCAAAAATGGTTTTGGATTTAGCAGGCAGGAAGCAGATCATGTAATGAAAGAAATTCAGAATATGGATGTAAAGACTGCTTCTGAGTTTTTGGAATCCCAATATGGCTATTATAATGCAAGATATGCTTATGAGGACCTTGAAATTCATAAGGGGACAGCAGAAGAAATCAATCATTATATCGAGCGGAAATTATCCGAACATTCTTTTTCCTGGTACTTTGCCAAAAAATTTACGGATTTTGCAGGATTGCATATGGCCTTTTTTGCAACAGTCTTGCTATCATTTTTATTTATTCAGGATACACGAAAAAGTACCTATGAATTATTACATACAAAGCCTGTTACGGCAGTCCAATATATATGTGGGAAAGTAATAAGCGGATTCATTAGTATGCTGGGAGTATTAGTGATTTTGAATGTTATATTCTTTATGCTGTGTTTGAAAACGTCTTTAGAATCGGGCTTTCCAGTAACACCAATTGATTTTTGCGTGAATTCTCTGATCTATATTATTCCGAATATTTTGATGATATGTTGTGTCTATACAATTACAGCAGTAATATTTAAAAATCCGCTTCCGGCAGCACCAATCTTGTTTTTGCACATTATATATTCAAATATGCTGACCATGAAGAATGATATTTATTATATGAGACCGTTCTCTATTATGGTGCGATTCCCTGGCAGATTTTTTGAAACACATGCAGCCAAAATGTCAAACATAAATCAGATTATTCTTGTAATTTCATCAGTTATATTAGTATGTATTTCTGTTACAATCTGGAAAAGGAGGAGGGTTCATTGAAAACGGAACTAAAAAACTGCCTGTCGTTATATAAGATTTTTTATTCATGTGCATTTATACTGATATTGTGTGTTATTCATCCGATTATATACTATGAAGAAATCGGTTCAGCAATTCAGTCTCCAATAGCATTTTTAACAATTATTTTTTGTAGTGACACATATTTGATGGAAGTAAAAAGTAAGCGTGCCGATGTATTTCATTTGTATGATCAAAAAAAGCAGTTAAAAGTAATATCGCAGAGAGTAGGCGTTCAAATATTATATTTATTAATACTTTCCTGTGTTGGATATGTTTTGTTTTTCTGGCAAAAACCGGGCAGTGTAAACGAAGGCATTTCGGGTATTCAGATATTTCTTTTATATTTCATTGCAATGTTTGGAACTATCTGGCTTTGGAGTATATGCTCTGTGATTTTGTGTACATTGCTTCGAAATATGTGGGCAGGTATTGGATGTTTATTTGGAATTGTCATTGGACTTATATCAAAAGCGGGAAGTTCATTTTTCGGAAATCTGGGATTGTTTTCTTTCAGCTTTTGTGAACCTACTCAATTAATGTCCGAGAGTTGGATTTATGGAACGCTTGTGTCTTTTATAGCGGGGCTGTTTTTATTTGCAGTATTACCAATGGCTTTAAAGAAAAGAGGATAGATTATGAGTATTAGAATAAATGATTTAACAGTTAGATTTAAAAATGGTGTAGTTGCAGTAAATAAGGCATCTCTTGAAATACCTAAGGGAATTTACGGACTTTTGGGTGAGAATGGTGCTGGAAAAACCACTTTGATGAGGGTTCTTACAACTGTTTTAAAACAAACGGAAGGAATGGTTTTCCTTGATGGAATTCTGTATAACGAGGGAAATTATGAGAAAATACAGAAAAAGATTGGTTATCTTCCACAGGAAATCGACTTATATCCGAATCTTACGGTGAAAGAATGTCTTGTATATATGGGGGGACTGTCAGGAGTATCCAGAAATGACCTCGAACAAAGAATTACCTATTATCTGGAAAAGACTTCTCTTACAGAGCATCAGAATAAAAAAATGCGGCAATTATCTGGTGGTATGAAGAGACGTGTCGGACTCATACAGGCACTTCTTAATAATCCGGATTTTTTGATTATTGATGAACCTACCACCGGGTTAGATCCGGAAGAAAGAATCAGGATCCGCAATCTTCTGGTTGATTTTTCAAAGGATAGAACTGTGCTGTTTTCCACTCATGTAGTAGAAGATTTAGCAGCAACCTGTACACAGCTTGCCATTATGAAAAAAGGGAATTTTTTATATTCCGGAAGTGTGAGTGGATTGCTGGAAAATGCAAAGGGCTGTGTTTGGAATTGTACGGTACAAAATGCAGAAGAAGCCCGTTTGTTAGAAGCCAATTATTCTATTTCATCTAAGCAGTATGTAGAAAATGGAATTCATATGAAAATATTAAGCAAAGGAAAGCCAAATGAGAAGTGTGTCCTGGATAATGATATCACTTTGGAAGATGCATATATTTATTTGACGAATAGTTGAATATAACGGCGGGCAAGTTGCCCGCCGTAAATTATGCTTATTTTGTTAAAAGACCGGATAGATTTTTTCCAATGCAAAATCCAATCTGTGGATATAACTCCTGATCAAGAAAATGCGGATATTTTTAAATTGATTGTGTCAATTTAAAATCAATTTCTATTCAATGTGGTTTTCCGGTAGGTTCTGTAAAATAAGCTCAGATTAAAACAATGACGGGAGGAGCTTATGCAACAGAATATTGAATTTGAGCGGTGCATTGATTTTCTGGTACGGATGATTGATAAGTACGGCGAAGAAGTCCTCCGGGAGTTGGAGGAAGAAAAATAGAATAAAGAAGAAAAAACAGCATAGAATACTTCTTTTCATAGCATTTGTAAGACCGTCGAAGTCTCCTTTTCACAGGTTCGGCTTGCTATTCTCCATCGGAAACAGAGTCTTTCTTTTTTTAGACTTACCAGAAATCATTTCATGCCCAGAATAGATAGCTATGATCATGCAGAACAGAGAGCTACAAGCAAAATACTTATGAGCGGATTTCATATTTTTATAGCCAGTATAAAAGATTCCAAACATTGCTGCCGATGCACCAAGTGACCAATATTTATGTGCTTTCATCTTAGATTTCTCCTGCGTTTTTTTATTATGATTCAGTTTTTTTCTTTTATTTATAAAGAAATGAGGAACACATCTGTATATAGCGAGATGGTTTCTCTTTTTGTTATGCGGTTTTTTGTACAGCCAGCGCTTCGATTTCTTCTAAGGTCAGGTCTGTAAAAGCGGCAATATCTTCGTAAGTGAGTTTACCGGAGGCCAGCATACGTTTAGCAATTTCAATGCGTTCAGCTTTTCGCATATTTTCCATCTCTCTGCACATAGTCAAAACTCCTTCCTCATCTTCTTTAAAATAACGTACTCTGTCAGCAAGGATTTTATAATACATGTCTTTCGGATTGGTACAGGAAAAATCGTGCATTAGTTTTCCGAGTTCTGTTTCATCTTTGATTTGGGAATTTATATAAATAATATGAGCTTCATCACCGAATGGTTCACCGGTTTCCTGGATGATGCGGTCAACATGATAAATTGGAAGCCCGGCTTTTAATACATCATTTTCGGTAATAAAAATCACATAGGTTTCAGTGAGAGCATCATATTTATCGCCAGCTTCAGTTATATTGGCATCTATAAGACTGCTATTGTATCTTGCACGTTTTGCATCAGCACCACGATCACTTCTTTGAATTTCTATATTATAAATGCGGTTATTGGAATCAACAGCTAATATATCCAAGCGAATAGAACGTCCCTGTAAATTTTTTATATCGTATTGTCCCTGCACAGATTGTACTTTAAGGTCATGTCTTTGCAAAATAATTTGAAGTAGAAATTCCGCACATGCCTTATCTTCAAAAACTTTACTCATAAAATCATCATCTAAAAGACGGAACCCCTGAGGCGTTGTAGATCTTCTTTATGTTTTTGCTCAAAATCTAATGTTTCTTCTGTATTATCCATTGTAAAAACACCACCTGCTTTCCTTTAGAATGG
This sequence comes from Blautia sp. ZXY-1-B12, assembly GCF_056339915.1. Taxonomy (NCBI): domain Bacteria; kingdom Bacillati; phylum Bacillota; class Clostridia; order Lachnospirales; family Lachnospiraceae; genus Blautia; species Blautia sp. ZXY-1-B12. The sequence goes on from NZ_JBWJVP010000191.1 coordinate 15,981, forward strand.
GACATAGTAAACATGGATTCCTGTATCATTATTTTAACATGGCAAATAGTAATCCTCAATACCTGAATTTTGAAATGACAAATGCCGATAAAAAATAACAGTCTATAAATCTTTTACTTTTTCAATCTGTTCATTCACATCTTTAAGTTGCTGTTCAGTATCTTTTAAAGATTTTCTGGGAGCACTGGTCTGGTCTGATGCCTGATTGAGTTCTACATGGAAATCATCAAGAGAATCATAGCCATGTTCCTGTATGTAGGCAACAGTCTGAGCCATCTGCTTCAAATTGGTGAGCTTTACTTTTTGAGCATAGGCTCCACTTTGCTGTGCTTTAATACAGGTTTGCAGATCTATGACAAGCCGGAGATCTGATTTTATGAAAATGAATGGTGTAGAGATAGCAGAAGTATCAGAGAAAGGAACAGTTGGTAAATCTGTGGAAGTATTCGGAGACTGCTGTTCCAGAATTTCTTCTTTCTGTTCTCTATGGGATTTCGTGTTTTCCTCAAATGCTTTCAAGAGAAAATCTTCTGTGTATCTGGTTCCAAGATTCCTTTCAGTGATATATTTTTTTCTGCCAGGGTGAAGATAGCTGTATCGGTTTCGACTGATCGTGAAGATGATGTGATATTTTACATCAAGGATTTTTGAAAATTCCTCTGGTGATTGGGCGGTGCTTGCAGCATCATCAATAGCGTCACGAAGAAATTGTTTTTCTGTCTGGTAACGTGTTTCCTTTGGTGTGATTCCATCTTCTTTCATTTTCTGATTCAGTTCATCGAGCTTTTCCTGTCCACGGCGTTGTGCCCAATATTCTTTTTCTGTGATTTTTCTTTCAGCAGGAGTGAGCAGATCAACCTGATGTAGCGGGTGGATTACTCCACCCATTGCTGTTAACCGATTGTTTTAATTGGACAATCTAACCGCTTTTAACCGAGCATTTTAACTGGACGCTCTAACCGCTGCGCAGATATTTCTATCTGTGTTTTTATTATATGCAATTTACAGTAAAAAACCAATGCCTTTAATTGCTAAAATTTTATGAACTTTTTTCGATATCTATGGAATCGTTTTTATCACAGACAGGAACAAAAAGAAAGAGATAGCAGATGGGTATAAAAAGTTTGCTTGGTTTCGGTCAGGCGAGGGATAAGCCTGTACGGAATTACAGTAATGGTGAGTATTCGTTCAATTTCGGACAAAGCACCAGCGGAAAGAGCGTCAATGAAATAAGAAACATTGATAAAGGTTTATCTGATGGCTTGGAATGCATTGGTTGAGAACCGAGAGGGAGAAAATTTAACTAATGCTATTGAGTCTTCAGACATTGGGAATAAAACCTTATGTTTGCAGGCTTTTTGTTTACAGAAAAATTTTTCGTGGATATAATAAACATGACATATAGTTGTCGTGTTGTGTTAGATATGATATGTATGGAGTGTGGAAACTATGAAGACAGATAGGCTTATTGGGATATTGTCAATCTTACTGCAGGAAGAAAAGACAACGGCTCCTGAACTGGCAGAAAAATTTGAGGTATCCCGCAGGACAATAAACCGGGATATTGAAGACCTTTGCAAAGCAGGCATTCCAATAAGGACGGCACAGGGGACCGGTGGTGGTATTAGTATTATGGACGGATATCGTATGGATAGGACGATTCTGACATCCAAAGATATGCAGATGATCCTTGCGGGGCTGAGAAGTCTTGACAGTGTGAGTGGAAACCGATACTACGGTCAGTTGATGGAGAAAATCCAGACCGGATCATCAGAGTTTATCAGTGAAAGAGACTCTATGTTGATTGATTTGTCTTCATGGTATAAAGGCTCTCTTGTTCCGAAAATCGAAGTAATCCAAAATGCAATAGAAAACAGGCATACTATACAGTTTAAGTATTATGCTCCATCTGGAGACAGCAACCGAAGGATAGAACCGTATTATCTGGTTTTTAGGTGGTCAAGCTGGTATGTATGGGGGTGGTGTTTAGAACGTGAAGATTACAGATTGTTTAAGTTGAACCGTATGGATTGCGTTACAGAATCGGAGCAGTTTTTTATGTGCAGAAATGTACCAATGCCGAATTTGTCAAATGAGAAGATATTTCCGGGCGGGATAAAGGTAAAAGTCCTTTTCGCCCCGGATGTAAAGTGGCGGTTGGTTGAAGAATTTGGACCGCATTGCTTTACCAGGACGGATGATGGAAGGCTGCTTTTTTCGGCGGATTATACAGATATGGAAAACCTTGTGACATGGCTCATGACATTTGGAGCAAAGGCTGAGGTGCTTGAGCCGAAAGAAGCACGGGACATTATCCGCAGGAATGCGGAAGAAACATTAAAAAGCTATGGAGGATTAGGAAAATGACGTTTGATTATAAAAAGGAATACAAAGAGTTTTACATGCCGAAGGGAACACCGTCTATTGTCAGAGTCCCGAAAATGAATTATATAGCGGTGAGGGGAAGCGGTAATCCAAATGATGCAGATGGAGAATATAAGCAGTCTATTGGACTTTTGTATGGAATTGCATTTACGATAAAAATGAGTAAAAAGGAAGACCATCAGATTGACGGATATTTCGATTATGTGGTGCCGCCATTAGAGGGATTCTGGTGGCAAGAAGGCGTGTCAGGAATCGATTATGCGCGCAAGGAAGAATTCAAGTGGATTTCTGTTATTCGCTTGCCTGATTTTGTTAGCAGGGAAGATTTTGACTGGGCAGTCAGAAAAGCTACGGAGAAAAAGAAACAGGATTTCTCCAAAGTTGAGTTCTTTTCGTATGATGAAGGTCTGTGTGTACAGTGTATGCATATCGGATCGTATGACGATGAGCCTGCTACAGTAGATGAGATGCACAGATTTATGGAAGAACAAGGATATGCACTGGATATTACTGATCAGAGAATGCACCACGAAATTTATTTGAGTGATGCACGGAGGGTGGCACCGGAGAAACGCAAGACTGTGGTCAGGCATCCGATAAGGAGGGCTTAAAGGTATGGAATATATTAGAGTTACGAAAGAAAATCTTGAAAAGGAGCACATTTGCTGCGCCATTTCCAACAATAAAGATATTCAGGTATCATCAAAAAAGGCATGGCTTGCGGATAGATTTGATGAAGGTCTTGTGTTTCTTAAGAGCGTAGAACGCGGCAAGTGCTTTATTGAGTACATACCTGCGGAGTGTGCATGGAATCCAATCGAAGCACCTGGTTATATGTATATTAATTGTTTGTGGGTGTCCGGATCTTTCAAAGGCCATGGATATTCAAGTGACTTACTTTCCGAGTGTATTGAGGACAGCAAAGAAAAGGGGAAGAAAGGCCTATGTATTCTTGCAGCAGCAAGGAAAAAGCCATTTCTGGCCGATTCGAAGTTTCTAAAATATAAAGGATTTAAAGCTTGTGATGAGGCTGATAATGGAATCCAGCTATGGTATCTGCCGTTTGAAGAGAAAACTGAGCCACCGGTGTTCAAGGAATGTGCAAAACACCATCATATAAATGAAAGCGGCTATGTTCTTTATTATACAAACCAATGTCCTTTTAATGCAAAGTATGTACCAATCTTGGAAGAAACCGCTCAGAAGAATGGTATTCCACTCAAAGCTGTGAAGATTGAAAATAGGAAGGATGCTCAGAATGTACCAACGCCAATCACGACTTATGCACTATTTTGTGATGGGGAGTATGTTACGAATGAGCAGATGAATGATAAGAAATTCTTAAAGCTGGTGGGAAGATAGGAGAAAACAACATGGCATCAACAAAGGTATATTTGAATTTATGTTTCTCTCTTAATTTATGGCAGGTTTTATCGAGCTGAAGCCGGTAATAAAAAAATACTATAAAACAAAACAGAAAAGCTGACGTAAAAATAGCAGGTACCATAAGGCCTGCGAGCATTTTTTCTTATATTTAACTGTCAAACTCCCGTGTATTGATTTTCTGGTACGGATGATTGATAAGTACGGCGAAGAAGTCCTCCGGGAGTTGGAGGAAGAAAAACAGAATAAAGAAGAAAAAATAGCATAGAATACTTCTGAGCGGATATGGCTGAGAATGTTTTGACATATTGACAGGACATTTAAAATGACGTATACTAAGCTCAGTGATCGTTCTGTAGAAACTTGAGAAGCCTACAGGCGGGGGAGAGCCTGCGGGTCTCTCCCTCTTTTGTTTTAAGGAGAAATGAGATGCAGACACCGAAAAAATTCTCTTCTTTTAGTGACCAGGTTTCCTGGATCAGTGATGAAAAGGGAATAAAAATAAAAGACAGAGAATATGCGGAAGAGATGTTACGCCAAATAGGATATTTTCCTCTTATGGGAGGATATAAACATCTTTTTAGAATATCAAACACAAAAAAATATAAAGCAGGAACAAGTTTTGAAGAAATAGTCAGTCTGTATAAGTTTGATGCAGAGCTTAGAGAGTTGTTCTTTAAATATTTACTGCAGATTGAGCGACAGATGCGTTCTTTGATGTCATACTATTTTACTGAAATGTATGGAGCAGAGCAGAAGCAGTACCTGGACGCTAATAATTATAATAATACAAAAAGAAATCATGCAACAATCGTAAAGTTGATAGCGACCTTGAAACGAGCAACAACGACCACAGATTATACATATATCAACTATTACCGCAAGACATATGGTGAAATTCCATTATGGGTTTTGGCAAATGTACTTACGTTTGGAAACTTATCAAAAATGTTCCGAGTGTTTCCGCAGTCCTTAAAATCAAAAGTATCAAAAAACTTTGAACCTTTGAATCAGCATCAGATGGAACAGTTTCTATCTGTTCTCACTAAGTATAGGAATGTATGTGCCCATGGGGAACGACTGTTTACATACAGAACAGTAGATGCTATTGCGGATACACCGCTTCATAAAAAACTTTCATTACCACAGAGCGGTAATCAGTACGAAAAAGGAAAACAAGATTTGTTTGCTGTGGTGATTGCTTTTAGATATCTATTACCTGGAAAAGATTTTCTGGAATTTAAAAGAAAGCTCATAAAAGAGATTGACCGAGTAAACAGAGAAGTAGAGCATATAAGCGAAGTTGAATTATTGAATAAAATGGGTTTCTCGGAAAACTGGAAAAGTATTACCAAATATCATTTAAAGTAAAGAAATATCCTCTAAGAGATAGTGAAATACCTATTGTCTTAGAGGATTTTTTATTGAAGAATTTTAATATTTAAGAGTTTGTTTTTTCCTTTTTGACATTAAAGATAAGATTTCTTGTGGGTTTGTCAACTGACGTCCGGGAAGTGTCTGCTTTGGTGTGCGGTCGCGGTCGGCTTCGTCAATCGCTGCAATAAAAAGTTTTACGCTGTTTGGATTGGATATGACAAAATTATGAGTAATACTTGAAGTAGCCATACGAACACCTCCTCTTTTCGGGTTTTTTTTGTATTAATTATACGATTGACAGAGAAATGCGTCAATAAGAAAAATAAGCATTGAAAATAGTTGGAACAAGTACTAAAATAAAGTTGGGACATGAAATGAAGGTTACATTACGAAATAATAAGAATTGTAGGTGGAAGGTTTGAACATAGAAGCATATGATGCGGATTCATTGAGAAAGATGGTTAGGCTGCTTGAATATGAGAACAAGATATTAAAAGATAAATTGAAGAAAGCAGGCATTTCCTATGAAGAGGTGAATCCTTTTGAAGAAAAAATAGAAAGTGCAGAAGAATATGACCTGGATCAAGGGAATCGTATTGTAAATCCACCGTATATTACAGAGAAAATGGCAATACGTTTCTTTTCGATGTTTTGGGGAAGAGAAGATGTATATGCCAGAAGAGGAAAGAACGGGGGCTATTTTCCACAATGTGCGAATCGTTGGAATGACCGGCTTTGCCCTAAACAACGTAAAGAGAAGGTATTGTGTGATGAATGTGAAAATACCAAATGGATTAGTTTGGATGTTAAAAAAATAATTGATCATTTGTTAGGCACAAAAGAAGATGGATCAGATGTAATAGGTGTATATCCTTTACTGCCAAATGGTACATGCAGATTTATTGTATTTGATTTTGATAATCACGAAAAAGGAGCAGAGGTTACGGACTTTGCAAATACGGATAATGAGTGGCATAAAGAAGTGGATGCGCTTAGAAAAATGTGTGAGCTTAATGGTATCAGACCTTTAGTTGAGAGATCTCGCTCCGGGAAAGGGGCACATGTATGGATTTTCTTTAAAAAGGCAATACCGGCGGCTACGGCAAGAAATTTTGGATTTCTCCTGTTAGACAAGGGTTCAACTTCCATCAATCTGAAATCGTTTCATTATTATGATAGAATGTATCCTTCGCAGGATGTGGCAAGCAGCATAGGTAATTTAATTGTATTGCCATTACAGGGGCAGGCACTTAAAAATGGAAATAGTGCTTTTGTAGATGAAAGTTGGAATGCATATTCTGATCAATGGGATGCTCTTTTCAATAAAACAAGAAAGCTGGGAATAGAAGATGTTGAACAATGCATGGCAAAATGGCAGGGAGAATTAGCAGAAGTCAGAGGAATGCTTACTAATATTGAGAAGAATGTCAGACCGAAACCATGGAAGAAGAAATGTGAGTTTTGTAAGTCAGATGTTGTGGGCAAGCTTCACATGGTATTGGGCAATGGAGTTTATGTTGATACTCTGAATCTTATGCCAAGAATACAAAATCAGATTCGTAGTTTGGCGGCATTTGATAATCCGGAATTTTACAAAAATAAAAGGCTGGGATATTCTAATTATTATAATTTTAGTGCTGTATATTTAGGTAAGGATATATATGGATATATACAGATTCCGAGAGGACTGCGGGAAAATATTATACAGGAATGTGAAAAAGCAGGCATTTCAGTTGAGGTTTCAGATCAAAGAGAAACAGGACAACCTATCAGAGTATCTTTTAAAGGTGATTTGCGAATGCAACAGGAATTAGCAGCAGAAAAATTATTATCACATTCAGATGGAGTTCTGAGTGCGGCAACTGCATTTGGAAAAACTGTAGTATGTAGTTACCTTATTGCAGAGCGAAAAGTAAATACGCTCATTTTGCTGCAAAGTAAAGATTTGCTTAATCAGTGGGTTGATGAATTGAATCATTTCTTAGAGATAAGAGAAGAACCACCGGAATATGAAACAAAAACAGGAAGAAAGAAAAAAAGGAATAGTGTGATAGGCGTTTTGCACGGAAATAAAAATACATTGACAGGGATTATAGATGTTGCAATGGTTGGTTCAATGTACAGCAGAGGAAAATTTAATGAACGAATTAATTCTTACGGAATGGTAATTATGGATGAATGTCATCACGCAGCTTCTAATACATCTATGGAATTATTGCAGAAAATAAATGCAAAATACGTGTATGGTGTTTCTGCTACGCCTAAACGTGGCGACAGTCTTGATCGGATTATCTATATGCTGCTGGGACCTTTGAGACATAGATTTACTGCTTTGGAGAGGGCTAAGGAACAGGGGATTGGACATTATTTTGTCCCAAGATACACAAGAGTAGTTGATACTGCAGAAAGCAAGGATAATATTAATAAAGCATATAATTTGATAAGTACCAGTAAGGTGCGCAATGAAATGATCATAGATGATGTTATAACTTGTGTTGCAAGAAAACAAACTCCTGTAATTTTAACAAGATTTAAGGAACATGCAAAATTTTTACATGATGCCTTAAAGGAAAAAGCAGATCATGTATTCCTTCTATATGGGGATAATTCGGATAAGGAAAATGCTGAAATAAGAGTAAAATTAAAGCAGATACCTGAAAATGAATCGCTTATTTTGGTGGCAACTGGTCAGAAAATAGGAGAAGGGTTTGATTTCCCAAGACTGGATGTATTAATGCTTGCAGCACCTGTATCTTTTGAAGGACGCTTGGAACAGTATGTAGGTAGATTAAACAGAGATTATGTCGGAAAAGAAGCCGTTTATGTGTATGATTATATTGATTCGCATGTGCGTTATTTTGATAAAATGTATGCAAAAAGATTGAGAACGTACAGGAAGACAGGATTTTCAATCTGGACACAAGAGTTGCAACCTAAACAAATAATAAATGCAATATTTGATTCTGTAAATTATACCGAAAAATTCGAGCAAGATATTGTAGAGTCAGAAAAAATGGTAGTAATTTCCAGTCCGGATATCAGACAGGATAAAATTGACAGATTTTTATTACTAATCAAGAAGAGACAGGAAGTAGGGGTAAAGGTCACTGTTATTACAACAAATCCGGAAGATATTACTTACGGAAAGTCAGATGTATGTTATGAATTAATCAGAGCAATGCAATTGGTAGGAATAAATGTGATAACAAGAACAGAAGTAGAAGAATGTTTTGCTATTATTGATGATGAAATAGTATGGCATGGCGGGATGAATCTACTTGGAAAAGCTGATGTCTGGGATAACTTAATGCGTATCAGAAATTCACAAGTTGCAACGGAATTGTTGGAAATTGCTTTGGGATGTTCTGAGGAGAGGAGGAAAAGTGAATAAAAAGATAAAATGTGATACCTATACCAGAGTATCCACAACCATGCAGGTAGATGGCTACAGTCTGGATGCTCAGAAAGAAAAACTCAAGAGATATGCGGAATTTCAGAACATGGAAATCGTAAATGAGTATTCCGATGAAGGTAAATCTGGAAAGAGCGTAGAGGGCAGACCGGAATTTCAGAGAATGTTGGATAATATTGAGAATGGCACAGATGAGGTGCAGTTTGTACTGGTGTTCAAGCTTTCCAGATTTGGTCGTAATGCGGCAGATGTTTTAAATTCTTTGCAGCGGATGCAGGATTTTGGAGTGAATCTGATCTGTGTTGAAGATGGAATTGACAGCTCAAAAGATAGTGGAAAGCTGATGATTTCTGTTCTGTCTGCGGTGGCAGAGATTGAACGAGAGAATATCCTTGTTCAGACAATGGAGGGACGTAAGCAGAAAGCCAGGGAAGGAAAATGGAATGGTGGATTTGCTCCGTATGGTTATGAATTAGTAAATGGAGAATTGCAGATTGCAGAGGACGAAGCAGAGATTATTCGTCTGATCTATGACAAATTTATTCATACCAATATGGGAATCTCTGCGATTGCCGCATGGCTGAACCAGCATGGATATAAAAAGAAAAAACGACAGAATAATACACTGGACGCATTTGCCGCATCATTTATAAAAGGCGTTCTGGATAATCCGGTATACTGTGGAAAGCTGGCTTATGGACGAAGGAAAAACGAGAAAGTTTCTGGTACAAGAAATGAATACCGCATTGTAAAGCAGGAAAATTATATGCTGCACGATGGTATCCATGAAGGGATTGTTTCAGAAACAGACTGGGAGCTGGCACATCAAAAACGGGAAAAAACAGGTGTGAAATATGAAAAGACACATAGTCTCGATCATGAGCATATTTTATCTGGAATATTGAGATGCCCGTTATGTGGAAGTGGTATGTATGGAAACGTGAACCGAAAGAAAAAGAAAGACGGAACTTTATATAAGGATTATTTCTATTATGCCTGCAAACATCGTCGCCTGGTAGATGGTCATAAATGTGGATATCGTAAACAATGGAGTGAGGAGAAGATTAACAATGCAGTGGAAGAAGTTATTCGGAAGCTGGTGAAGAATCCTAAATTTGAAGAAGCAATTCTGAATAAAATCGGTTCAAGAATTGATACAGAAGAAATAGAAAAAGAGATTGAAGGATTGGAAAAGCAGCACAGGCAGCTGACCGGAGCAAAAGCAAGACTTGGACAGCAGATGGACAATCTGGATATCATGGATAAATTTTATGAGAAGAAATATCAGGATATGGAGACAAGGTTATACCGTTTGTATGATGAGATTGAAGGCGTGGAGAACAGTATAGAAGAAGTCAAGAACCGCCTGCTGAATATCCGGCAACAGAAAATATCAGAAGAAAACGTCTATCAATTCCTTTTATATTTTGATAAACTATATGATAAGTTCACCGACCTGGAGAAGAAAGAATTTCTTAACAGCTTTGTAGAACAGGTGGATATTTATGAGCAGGAGCAGCCGGATGGCAGATTCCTGAAGCACATAAAGTTCCGTTTTCCGGTGTATTTTGGAGACAGGGAAACACAGGAACTTTGTTGGGACAACGAAAGTACCGTTGAAAGTTGCGCTTTATTGTCTAAACTAGAATAAAAACTGGATGAGAAGGTGACTAGTACATCGTTTTCGAAATAACTATACCACTCACTTGTCTGCGAATCCGATTGCACAGGTCTAAAAGCCTCAGCGTAGCCCGCTACGCCTGCGTTTTTATACCAGCACACTCGAATCCGCATCCTACGCGATTGGTATAGTTATTTACGAAACGATGTACTAGAATTCGAAGAATCGCCATATAAGTCAACAAATGCCGGGTAAACTGATGACTAGAATCGAAGAATCGCCATATAAGTCAACAAATGCCGGGAAAGCATATGACTGGAATTCGAAGAATTGCCATATAAGTCAACGAATATCGGGAAAGCATATGACTGGAATTTGAAGAATTGTCATATAAGTCAACGTATGTCAGGGAAACTGATGACTGGAATTTAAAGAATCATCATTTGAGTCAATACATGATTGATATTTGTTGACTAGGAGGTGCATATTTTTGGCATCGTGAAGCGTGTTGCTGTGAACAGTAACGAGGTGGTGCTTATGAGCTCCAGACTGACAAAAAATCTACTTGATAAATATAGATCAATATGATAAAATAAGGCCATTCTCCGCGAGGGAGTAATCGGCATATTCCGGAACATTTTTCAGATATGTTTTGAAGAGTGTGTAGTACTATCGACATAATGGTGCCATATGCACCCGGTATTACAGTAAATGATGAGACTCATGGACAGTTAAAACAGCTGTCTGTGTGTCTCTTTTTTTATGCTGCAGGAACATTACAGCAGTTCAGATAACATAAAAAAGTCTTCCGGGAAGGGTTCTATGTTACTGAAAAATTATTTTATATAGGAAAAGGAGCAAAAAACACATGAATATTTTTGAACTTTTTATACTGGCGATAGGCCTGTCTATGGATGCATTTGCAGTATCTGTCTGTAAGGGCCTTTCCCTGGGCAGAATCAATGCAAAGCATATGTGTGTATCGCAGGCGCATGGTTCGGGGGATTTCAGGCATTAATGCCCCTTGTGGGATATTTCGGCGGACGATTCTTTGCAGATAAGGTTACTCGATACAGTCACTGGGTAGCTTTTGTCCTTCTGGTGTTCATTGGTGCCGGCATGATCAAAGAATCGAAAGAGGAAGAACATGTAAATGCGGATATGGATATAAAATCCATGTTCATCCTTGCAGTGGCTACCAGTATTGATGCACTGGCAGTGGGAGTGACATTTGCTTTTCTGAAAGTAGAGATCGTATCAGCAGTATCCTTTATCGGTGTGATCACCTTTGTCTGTTCAGCAGCAGGGGTAAAGATAGGCAGTCTTTTCGGAATGAAATACAAATCCAAAGCGGAATTATGCGGAGGTATTATCCTTATCCTCATAGGTACAAAAATCCTGCTGGAAGGACTGGGAATGATATAAATAATAATTACAAATCTCAACTCAAACGTGTTATAATACTACTATTAATGAACAGGCATGAAATGATTATCCGCCTGAATAATTTAAATAACATATCAGGGAGGTTTCTATTATGAAAAAAGTAAAAACAGCAGCAGCACTTTTATGCAGTGCATGTCTGGTACTTTCAGGAACTGCTGTACCGACAATGGCAGATTCAGTGAAGGTTGTGACGCTGGGAGCCGATCTTACTCAGGACCAGAAGAATACAATGATGAAATATTTTAATGTAGACAGTAACCAGGTACAGATTCTCACTATCACTAATCAGGATGAGAGAGATCATCTGAGTGCTTATGTACCGTTAGAGCAGATCGGAACCAGAACAGTGAGCTGTGCATATGTAAAGCCGACTCAGTCAGGCGGTATCAAAGTAAGGACAGCCAATCTTAACTGGGTAACATGTAACATGATCGCAACGTCACTTTCCACATCAGGTGTCAAGAACTGTGAAGTGATAGCAGCCTGCCCGTTTGAGGTATCCGGAACCGGAGCGCTTACAGGTATTCAGATGGCATATGAGACAGCTACAGGGGAGCAGCTTGACAGTACGAAGAAAGAACTTGCTACAGAGGAAATGGTAGTAACAGGAAATCTGGCTGATGAGGTTGGAAAGAATGATGCAACTACTGTTATGAATAACTCCAAGATACAGGTTATCAAAGATAATGTCCAGAATGTGGATGATATCTATAATATCGTAGTAAATGTTGCTCAGCAGAATAATGTAAATCTGGATTCTGACCAGATTAATAAGATCGTAGAGCTTCTGAAACAGATTGCGCAGCAGGAGTACAATTATGATGATGTAAAAGCAACACTGGAGCAGGTAGAACAGAATACATCCGGTGATAATGATGAGCTTGGTGATATTGATGATGAAGAGGATGACACTGTAAATGCAGGTGATTCCGCAGATGGAGATGATATCCTGAACAATGTGGATAACAGTGCTTTAGGCGGAGATATCGTAGAGAGTTCCACAGAGAATCCATCGCTGGAGGAGGATTCAGGTCTGATTGAGGACGACGGGGACGATCAGAGTGACGGAGACCTCAGCGAAACAGAAGAACCGCAGGAGCCGGATGGTGACGAGACTACGGACGACAGTACACTTGGAAATACAGATGAAGGTGATACAGACTCCGATGAAGGAACAGATGATACAGAAAATAGTGCCACATCAGATGAACTGGATACTTCTGCACTGACAGAAGATCAGAAGACCATGTTTGATAAAGCTGAGAATTTCTGCAAGGGAGAATACGAAGGTGATGCAGCTGCTCTTACAGCAGCTATGGAAGATGATACAGCAACAGCTTCTGTAATTCTTGACGCTGAAAATGGTGCAGCTCTTACTAAGGATGTGGAGAAGGCATATCTGAAAATTCTTACAGAAGGCACAGCTTCTTATCAGGCAGATGGAACAGAGATTTACATGAGCACAGAGCTCAATATGGTAGATAAGTCCATGAAGGAAATCTTCGGATTAAGTGCAGATGCACAGGCAAGTCCGGAGCTTGGAGAACTTTCAGATGATGACAGACAGACCTTATATAATGAAACAATGAAATTCTTTGAGAAACTCTACGGAGAAAGCACAGAGACTTATGATACAACGGATGCAGATTCCACAGAGACTGCAGGCGGCGAGGAAAATGCAGAATAATCAAAGCATCATGCAGATTTCAGAGAATAAGGATGGTTCTGCAAAGGTATTGTTCAGGATACGAAAAGCAGAGATGACAGATGTGGATGAGATCATGGCTGTTATGCATGAAGCGAAGAATGATAAAGAGCATCCGGACTGGTTTGTATCTGATGATGAGGAATATGTCAGGACACATATAGAAGAACAGGGCTTTGTGATCGTGGCACAGACAGCAGATGGTTCTGTTGCGGGTTTCTTCATTATTAAATATCCTGAAAACAGGGAAGATAATCTGGGAACTTATCTTGATTTTGATGAGGAACAGCTTTCCCATGTTGCAGTCATGGATTCGGCAGCTGTGTGTTGTGCATACAGGGGAAACGGGCTGCAGGGGCATATGCTGGAAGAAGCGGAGAGATTGCTGGATACAGACCAATATTATTATCTGATGTGCACCATACATCCGGATAATCAGTTCAGCAGACATAATATGGAAAGCCATGGATATGAAGTTAAGAGAACGGCACTCTGTTACGGAGGTCTGCCAAGATGTATCCTTCTTAAGGAGTTAACCGAATCAGGGAAGTCCCCTGCACAGGTTGTGAAAAGCAGCAAACAATAATAGTAATGGAAAGCAGTTGGTGAAATTTTTGCGATTTTGCCAGCTGCTTTTTGTTATGTATGGAAAAAATGAGATGAATGTGATAAAATGATGTGATTATAGCAATCCTCGTAAATAATGCATCTTAATCCGGCCCATCAGAGTGTGAAATCTGAAACTGTCTTAAATGCATTATTTATGTTACTGTTCACTGGTAATATCCCGCGAGGTGTTTTTTGTGAGCGAAGGTCACAGAAAACCCGAGACATACTGCGCGAATTTATGCGATTAGCATAAATTCTGTGCATCGCGAAGCGTGTTGCTGGGAACGGAGTGAACAGTAACTTATTTATGAGGGCTGCTATAGAAAACAGAGTCATATAATTGACAAAAGATAAACATAAAAAATACAAGGAGAAATACGAATGGGAATGGCAGTAGTAACTCTGAAAAAGGGAGAGGGAAGACTTCTGAAATCCGGCGGAATGTGGATTTTTGATAATGAGATAGATACAGTCATGGGAAATTTCGAGAACGGTGATATTGTACTTGTCCATGATTTTGACGGATATCCTATGGGAAGAGGGTTCATTAATACTAATTCTAAGATTACGGTACGTCTTATGACCAGAGATGAAAATGTTGATATTAATGAAGAACTTTTGGAGAAGCGTGTACGTGATGCATGGGAATATCGTAAGAAAGTGGTAGATACAGGATGCTGTCGTCTGATTTTTGCAGAGGCAGATTTCCTTCCGGGAATTGTGGTGGATAAATTTTCGGATGTACTGGTAGTTCAGTCACTGGCTCTGGGGATCGATCGTTTTAAAGAAACAATCGTAGAACTCCTCAGGAAAGTCCTGGCAGAAGATGGGATCACTATTCGCGGTGTTTACGAAAGAAGCGATGTGAAGGTGCGCAAACAGGAAGGAATGGAAATGGTTAAGGGTTTTATAGGACCAGAGTTTCCAACACTTGTGCAGATTGAAGAAAATGGTGTAAAATATGAAGTTGACGTAAAGGACGGGCAGAAGACAGGATTTTTCCTGGATCAGAAGTATAACAGACTGGCAATCCAGAAGCTTTGCAAAGGTGCGAAAGTTCTGGACTGCTTTACACATACAGGTTCCTTTGCACTCAATGCCGGAATTGCAGGTGCTGAAAGTGTAACCGGTGTGGATGCATCTCAGTTGGCGGTAGATCAGGCAACAGCCAATGCGGCATTGAATGGTTTATCTGACAGTGTGAAATTTATCTGTGAAGATGTTTTTGAACTGCTTCCAGAACTGGAAGAAAAGGGTGAGAAATTTGATGTTGTGATTCTTGATCCTCCGGCATTCACCAAATCCAGAAATTCTATTAAGAATGCAGTAAAAGGATACAGGGAAATTAATCTGCGTGCCATGAAACTGGTAAAAGACGGAGGTTTTCTTGCAACCTGTTCCTGTTCTCATTTTATGGATTATGAATTATTTACTAAAACTATCGGACAGGCGGCAAAGAATGTACATAAGAGACTTCGCCAGGTAGAATACAGGACACAGGCACCGGATCATCCAATCCTGTGGGCGGCAGATGAGTCTTATTATCTGAAGTTCTATATCTTCCAGGTATGCAATGACAGATAATTATATAATATGATATCAGAGCCAGAGTGTACTTGCACGATAAGATTTTTGAGAAAACAGGGATTTCTGTAGCAGAGCAGAGGATTCCGGATGTTTGAGAATAAAGAAAGAGAGGAAATAATATTATGAGTTTCAGAGAAGTAAAAGCAGAAGAACTGACAATGAATCCATTTACCAAGATTGGAAAGGAATGGCTGCTGATCACAGCCGGAAATGAAGAAAAATGCAATACCATGACAGCAAGCTGGGGTGCAATGGGTGTTATGTGGGGAAAGAACGCAGTGACAGTGTATATCCGTCCTCAGAGATACACCAAGGAATTTGTGGACAGGGAAGATACATTTACAATTTCTGTTCTGGGAGAAGAGTATCGCAAGGCATTAAATTATTGCGGAAAGGTTTCCGGAAAAAATGCGGATAACAAGATTAAAGAAGCAGGACTGACTCCTTACTTTACAGACGGAACAGCCGGAATTGAAGAAGCTGACATGATCATGGTCTGCAAAAAAATGTATCATGATGAGATTAAACCGGAATGCTTTGATGCCGGGGAAAACGACGGTAAGTGGTATCCGCAGAAAGACTACCATACCATGTATATTGCAGAAATCCTGAAAGTTCTTGTCAGAGAGTAAAAAAATGCATTACAAACAGTAAAAAAGAGGTAGTTTAATGAAAGACAAATTAAACAGATTCATGCAGGGGCGTTATGGAGTGGATAATTTTGCAAGATTCACTCTCGGTGTGGCACTTTTCGTCATTGTTGTAGGTTCTTTTATGAGACAAAACGCAGCCGGAGGCGTTCTGGATACAGTTGGATTTATTCTTATCATTTATACATATTTCAGAATCCTTTCCAGAAATATCTCTGCACGATATGCGGAAAACCAGAAATATCTGGGATATACTCAGAAAATCCGCAGCCGGTTTACCAGAGAGAAAAATATGATGGAGCAAAGAAAAACACATCATATCTATACCTGCCCGGGTTGTGGACAGAAAATTCGTATTCCCAGAGGAAAAGGACAGAAGGTAGAGATTGAATGTCCGAAATGTCATGAGAAGTTTATCAAAAGACGTTGATTTGCTGCAAACACGCTCTGGCAGATCATCATAAGTTATGGGCTGGAGGAATTATGTTTGGTTATATAGTAATGAATAAGCCTGAAATTAAGTTTAAAGATTTTGATCTGTACAGATCCTTTTACTGTGGATTGTGCAGAGAACTCAAAA
This sequence comes from Blautia sp. ZXY-1-B12, assembly GCF_056339915.1. Lineage (NCBI taxonomy): Bacteria > Bacillati > Bacillota > Clostridia > Lachnospirales > Lachnospiraceae > Blautia > Blautia sp. ZXY-1-B12. Next base: position 32,736 of record NZ_JBWJVP010000191.1, read on the forward strand.
GTAAATATGGGATATCAGGACAGATTTCTCTGACTTATGATATGACATTTGTGGTGATTCTTCTCAGTGCGCTTTATGAGCCGTCCACACAAAAGGGAAGCACAAGATGTATCATTCATCCGGTATGTAAACAGCCGGTCAGAAGAAATACAGTGACAGAATATGCGGCAGATATGAATGTACTTCTTACTTATTATAAATGCCGGGACGACTGGGAGGATGAAAAAAAAGTAACTGCTCTTGGTTATTCAAAAGTTCTTCAGGGAAAAGTGAAAAAACTGGATCAGAAATATCCGGATAAATCCCGAAGAATACAGAAGCTTCTCAGTGAATTGTCTGAGATGGAGAAATCCGGAGAAAAAGACATTGACAAAATGGCGGGCTGTTTCGGAAAAATTATGGAAGAGATTTTTGCATGGAAACAGGATGTATGGGAAGATACTCTGCGCAGAATGGGATTTTTTCTTGGCAAATTTATTTATCTTCTGGATGCATACGATGATGTGGAAGAGGATATAAAAAATAAAAATTACAATCCTTTTTCAGAACAATATATAATAGAAGGGTTCGATGAGCAGGTACGCCGGATTCTGATCATGATGATGGCGCAGACCTGCAGGGAGTTTGAGAAACTTCCTATTATAAAATACACTGATATTTTGAGAAATATTCTTTACTCAGGGGTATGGTGTCGGTTTGAGGTGATACATAAGAAGAGAAAAGAAGCAGGAGAGAAAGATAATGATTGATCCGTACAGTATACTGGGGATTTCCAGAGATGCATCCGATGAGGAAGTGAAGAAGGCATATCGTAAGATGAGCAGAAAGTATCATCCGGATGCCAATATTGACAATCCGAATAAAGAACAGGCTGAGGAGAAATTCAAGCAGGTTCAGCAGGCTTATGAGCAGATTATGAAGGAAAGAGAGCAGGGAGCAGGTTACGGGAATTATGGCAGCAATAATTACGGTGGTTTTGGCGGATTTTCCGGACAGGCAGACTCTGGCTATCAGGATGAAGAGTCTATGCGCAGGCAGGCGGCAGCCAATTATATCCAGAACGGTCATTATCGTGAGGCTATGAATGTTCTGCAGTCACTTTCACAGAGGAACGGACAGTGGTATTATCTGTCTTCCATGGCAAACATGGGACTTGGAAATAACGTAAATGCATTGAATGATATTAAGCAGGCTATCCGTCTGGAACCGGATAATGTACAGTATCAGATGGTTTTGCAGCAGATGGAAGGCGGAGGAAACTGGTATCAGGAGATGCAGAATCCTTTTGGAGGTATGCCGACAGGTGGTGATGATTATTGTATGAAGCTGTGCCTGGCAAATATGGCATGCAGTCTGTGTTGCCCGGGAAGCGGCATATTTTGCTGCTAAAACGTTATTGTTCACTCCGTTCTCAGTAACGTAGTCAAAATTCATTCCAGATTGCCTGCGGCAATGGAATTTTGGTAATAATTGGATTGACAATTAAAAGTGAAAATATTACTATAGTAAAGTGATAATGTGCAACTGTAATGATATGCAACAGTTGCGAACATATAATTAAGGTTACAGGAGGAAATCATAATGAGTATTCGTATTGGTATTTTAGGCTACGGCAATCTTGGCCGCGGTGTAGAGTGCGCAATCAAACATAATCCGGATCTGGAGCTTGTTGCTGTATTTACACGTCGTGCTCCGGAAACTGTTAAAATCCTTACAGAGACAGCAGCGGTATATTCTGTCAATGATGCCGAAAAAATGAAAGATAAGATCGATGTACTTATCATCTGTGGCGGAAGTGCAACAGATCTCCCGAAACAGACACCGGAATATGCGAAGATGTTTAATGTAATTGACAGCTTTGATACACATGCAAGAATTCCTGAGCATTTTGATTCAGTAGATGCAGCTGCAAAAGAAAGCGGTCATATCGGAATTATTTCAGTGGGCTGGGATCTGGGAATGTTCTCACTGAACCGTCTCTATGCAAATGCAATCCTTACAAACGGAAAGGATTATACATTCTGGGGCAAGGGTGTAAGCCAGGGACACTCAGATGCAGTACGCCGTATCAAAGGCGTAAAAGATGCAAAACAGTATACAATTCCTGTTGAAGCAGCACTGGAAGCAGTAAGAAACGGAGAAAATCCGGATCTTACAACAAGACAGAAACATACAAGAGAATGCTTTGTAGTTGCAGAGGAAGGTGCAGATCTGGCACAGATTGAGAATGATATCAAGACTATGCCTAACTATTTCTCTGACTATGACACAACTGTACATTTTATTTCTGAAGAAGAACTGAAGCGAGATCACAGTGGAATCCCACATGGCGGTTTCGTGATCCGATCCGGAAAAACGGGCTGGAATGATGAGAACAATCATGTGATCGAATATAGTCTGAAGCTGGATTCCAATCCGGAGTTTACATCTTCTGTACTTGTTGCATATGCAAGAGCTGCATATCGTATGAATAAAGAAGGACAGAGTGGTGCGAAGACCGTATTTGATGTGGCACCTGCTTATTTATGTGCTGCTGATGGTGCTGAATTAAGAAAGCATCTGTTGTGATCAGGGATATAAGATAATATTCTGTCTGTTGAAAAAATAAAGAGAAAACAGGTATACAGGTTATATTTCACAGTGTTATCTTGTGAAAAGAGACAAAGTATTTGTGGACTTTGTCTCTTTTTTTATGGAATAGACTGTGAAAAATTAGTGAATGTTTAACAGAATTTTACTTGTCTGTTGACGGGATATTTAAAGTGTAATATAATAGAGTCATAGAAACGTAACAACATTGTAAAAAACTTTGTTAAACCTTAGAGCGTATCTGAGAAGTATGTGAGATATCAGAGCGATACCCACGATTCATACTTTTCAGACACGCTCTGATAATGAAAAAAGAAAAGGAAGGTATGTATGCAAAACGTAAACAGGAAGTTTAAAATCTGGGGGGCACTTCTGTTTCTGCTGTTTTTTGCTGTGGGAGTTTCCATGTATTTTACTGCGGCAAATGTACAGGCTGCAACGAAAACAGGTTTTGTAACTATTAACGGAGATTCATACTACATAAATGAAGATGGCTCTAAACAGAAGGGTTGGCTGGAACTTGAAGGGAAGAAATATTACTTTAACACAAAGACCGGTGTTCAGGTAAAGGGCTGGGTTACTGACAGTAAAGGACGAAAGAGATATTTCAGTAAACAGGCTGGTATCATGATGACAGGCTGGGTCACTGATTCAAAGGATCAGAAAAGATATTTTAATCCATCTACCGGATTCATGCAGACGAAATGGCTGACATTGAAGGGAAAGAGATATTATTTCTACAGTAACAGTGGAGTGGCTGCCTGCAAGACATTCCTTACAGACAGTAAGAAAAATACCAGATATTTTACAAGTGCATGTTATATGCTTACCGGCTGGACAAAGAATTCCAGCAATGAATACAGATATTTTGAAACTGAAGACGGAATTATGGCAAAAGGTTTCCAGACACTCGACGGAAAAAAATATTATTTTAATACAGGCAGCGGCAAGATGGCTGTAGGCTGGACGACAATTGATGGAAATAAGTATTATTTTGATAAGGAAACCGGTGTGATGGCTACCGGAGATGTAACAATTGATGGACAGAAATACCATTTTAATTCCAATGGTATATTGAGCAATACTACAAGTCCGACCGGTTCCAGAACAATCAAGAATTATCTGGCAGGTGCATTACAGCCTGTTGGTCAGGCTCTGTACGTATGGGGTGGCGGATGGAATGATTCCACCAGAAAAGGAACAAGTCAGACAATGACTGATTTCTATAACAGTCAGAGCAGCAGTTATGATTACAATAACTACAGAGATCTCAGCACAGCCAACAGAGCAAAAGGTTTTGACTGTTCCGGTTTCGTAGGATGGTCAGCTTATCAGGTAATGCAGAGTAAGTCCGGTGTAGGAAGCGGATATACAGTAGTTTCCGGTGAGATTGGTTCTTATTATAAGTCCATGGGCTGGGGAAGTATTCTCACTCAGGCGAATCTGGCAAGTGATGACTGGACAGTATATCCCGGAGATGTGGGATATGACAGTGGACATACATGGATCATTCTCGGACAGTGTGCTGATAAGAGTGCAGTGATCGTGCATTCTACCCCGAATGCAGGTGTTCAGATTGCAGGTACACCTACTCCGTCCGGTGGTTATTCCAGTCAGGCGATTGCACTGGCACAGAAGTATATGTCAAGATATCCGGGATATACCAAATATGATTATCATACTTCATCTGGTAACTATATCAGAAGAGGTAATTATCTGAGATGGAACAGAAGTACGCTTTCTGATCCGGATGGATATATGAATATGACCGCAGACCAGATCCTTGCAGATCTGTTTAGCTGAGAAGTGAATAGTTAAGAAAATGGAAGCAGCTTTCGAATGAGGAGGCTGCTTCTTTTTTTGCGTTCTGTAGTAATTCCATAAATAATGCAAACAATCCAGTCCACTATAGCGTGAAGTCCTGCTACGTTACTGTCCACTCCGTTCACAGTAACGTAGCCAAAATTCATTCCAGATTGCCTGCGGCAATGGAATTTTGGCTTGTATGTCTCGGGATAGTGGTGTGTGAACAGTAACCCTGCATCAGATATCTTTGTCCTGTGTTAAATTATTACAAGCATGAAATGGAATATGTTTGAATTGTAGAAAGAAATGCGAAGAATAACAAAAAGATTAATAAATGTTACAGAAATATAAAATTTATGGTAATTAATCCTTGCGTTTTTGAGTGCAGTGTGTTAATATGTATAAGAATTAACTTAGATATTGCAAAAACATTAAGATATAGAAAGAAAATGTTACGAGGGTGAGAATTCATGAAGAAAAGAATTGTATGTCTTACATTAGCACTCCTGATGAGCGCAACACAGGTTGTTAGTGTAAGCGCTTCAAGAGAGGATGAATTGAGAGAAGAGCAGGCGATCACAAGTCAGCAGCTGGATGCGACATATTCCAGAATGGATGAGCTTGCATATGCGAAATCACAGCTTGAGAATGAGATTTCCGAACTGGATTCCAATCTTGTAAGTGTTATGGTTTCTATTGATACTCTTAAAGGAGATATCGATAATAAAGAAGTAGATATTATTAAGACAAAACAGGATCTGGCTAAGGCTCAGAAGGCGAGAGATAAGCAGTATGAGAGCATGAAGCTTCGTATTCAGGCACTGTATGAACAGGGTGGGGATGCAGCGTGGTTTCAGATGATGCTTAATTCAGAAGATTTAAGTGAACTTCTGACACGTGCTGAGAATACACAGCAGATGTATGAGCAGGACAGAAAGAATCTTGATAAATATGTGAATACTATTAATGAGGTGAATAATTTAAAGACTCAGTATGAATCTGACAAAGCAGAACTGGAAGAGATGAAGGCTTCTTATGAACAGCAGTCTTATGATCTTCAGTGCCAGATCGATCAGAAGAAATCTGAATCAGCCGATTATGAGAATGAAATTGCATATGCACAGCAGCAGGCGACAGAATATGCAAATCTGTTAGCGGAACAGACAGCTGAAATTCAGAGATTGGAAGCTGAAAGAATCGCAGCAGAAGAAGAGGCAAGACGACAGGCTGAGGAAGAGGCTGCAAGACAGGCGGCAGAAGAAGAGGCAGCAGCAAAAGCTGCGGAGCAGGAACAGGACTCCGAATCAGAAGAGGAAGAAAATGTAGAGTATGATGAAGACGGAAATGAGATTGAGAATACTGATGATGCGGATGATGAGTCTGAATCAGATGATGGTGTAGAATATGATGAAAATGGTGATCCTGTTGACAATGCAGGAGCTTCTGATGATGTAGAGTACGATGAGTATGGCAATGTGATTGATTCTGATAATACAGTTTCACCAGATGATTATGAGAGTGAACAGTCATCTGATTCAGATAGTTCTTCATCTTCAGGTTCAGGATCAGGATCTTCTGTAGTAGACTTTGCAACACAGTTTGTTGGCAATCCATATGTATGGGGCGGTACAAGCCTTACAGGTGGAGCTGACTGTTCAGGATTTACACAGAGTGTATATGCAAACTTCGGAGTAAGTCTTCCGAGAACTTCTTATGAACAGCAGAATGCCGGTACAGAAGTATCTTATGCTGATGCACAGCCGGGCGATTTGATCTGCTACGGTGGACACGTTGCAATCTATATGGGGAATGGACGTATCGTTCATGCATCGAACTCTGTAGATGGAATTAAGATCAGTGATAACGCAGCGTACAGAACGATTGTTTCTGTAAGAAGACTGGTATAATTAAATAAGTATAAATAATTAAATTTATAGGGGTTGAAAAGGAGTATCGCTAAGGGGGCTGATGCTCCTTTTCTTTATGTATAAGTTACCATTATTCCGCGAGGTGTTTTGGCATGAATATACCAAAATTCCGAGACATACCGCGCGAATTTGTGCGATTAGCATAAATTCTGTGCATCGCGAAGCGTGTTGCTGTGAACGGAGTGAACCGTAACCATGTATAATATTTTACCGACTTTCAGGTGGATTTTACCTTGACATAAAATTGGATGGATAGTACAGTTTATGTAACTGAAGAGATACATATAAAATTTTAAATCTGTTTTTGGAGACATCAGTGGGAAAGAATATTCTCATGAATTATCCGGATTATAGTTGAATAGTGAAAGCGAGGAATGATAAATGGCAAATGACCATGTAGAACACATAAGAATTGTACAGGAAACGGTTGCTGGCAAGGAGATTACTTTTGCACATGTAATGGGAGGGCCGGCTCCGGTCATATACCAGAAGCTTGGACTGAATCCGCAGGTGGATTACCGTTCATCTGCAATCGGAATTATGAATATGACACCGCCTGAATCTGCAGTAATCGCATCTGATATTGCGGTAAAAAGCGGAAATGTTTATCTGGGATTTGCAGATCGATTTACAGGCACACTGATCATTACGGGAGAGATTTCCGATGTAATGTCAGCGATGACTGAGGTTGTGGATTATTTCAGAGACACTCTGGGTTATGTAGTCTGCAAGATTACCAAAAGATAGGAAGTGTTGGGATGGCAGGGATGACAACCAGAGAATTACTGGAAAAGCTTTATAACCAGGATTATGAGAAATTAAAGGGAAAAAAGCTGCGTATGACCAGGGTAAGGGTTCCGGGAAAGGAAGTGTGCCTGGCGCATGTGATCAATCCTTCACAGAGCTGTATTTATCAGAATCTTGGTCTGCATATTGGAGTCCATGAGGGAGAAGACCACACAGGAGAAGCAATTGGAATGATTCGTTTTACCCCATGGGAAGCAGTGGTTGTAGCTGCTGATATTGCAGTGAAAAGTGCAAATGTGGAGATTGGTTTCATGGATCGCTTCAGCGGATCATTGATCCTTACGGGAGGTCTGACGGAAGTTCAGACTGCAGTGGAAGAAGTGGTGAAATTTTTTAGAGAGGTGCTTGGCTTTAAGACTTGTGCAGTTCACAAAAGTTAAAACATACGAAAAGTCAGTTATTCTGTACCGATGGTGCTTATGTAACTGCCGGAATAGCTGAGAGAAGTGAAAGGGACAGACATTAAATATGAAGAAAATATTTCTGATGGGCAGAAGTGAAGCAGGTAAGACTTCATTAACGCAGGCATTAAAAGGCGAAAAACTTCATTATGTAAAAACGCAGTATACGAATACGGATGATGATACCATTGATTCTCCGGGAGAGTATGCAGAGTCCAAGCATTTCAGCGTAGGGCTGGCCTGTTTTTCTTTTGAAGCAGATGTGGTGGCAATGGTACAGTCAGCAGATGAACCTTTCAGTTTGTTTGGCTATGGCAGTAATGCATTTATTCTGAGACCACTGATAGGAATCATTACGAAAATAGATTCTCCTTATGCGAATGTTCCAATGGTGCGTCAGTGGATGCTGAATGCAGGATGTGAAAGAATTTTTCTGGTAAACAATGTGACCGGAGAGGGGATTGATGAGCTGAGAGCGTTTTTGAATGAGGATGTTCCAAAGCTGAGTCTGGAAGAAGCAAAATTCAGACAGAGTCTTGGTCTGAATGAATGGGATCCGCTACCGGAAGGTGTGGAATATTCATGCCAAAACACCTCACGGAATAGTGGTGTGTGAACAGTAACGAATGAACAATAATAATTTGGAAAATATATTGATAAATAGTTGACAAGCTTGTTGCAGGGTGTTATTATAATGACAGTATAATTCCATACAGAACATATTAAGTGCTGATACTGTGAGAAAGAACAGTACAGAAAGAGGGAATCAGGTGAGAAACCTGAGCGATCCGGTCACTGTAACAGAGGAGCAAATCTCAGAATGTCCATTGTGCCATAGCATGAGAAGGAGAGAGGAGCGATGAGCCTGGAGCCAGGAAACCTGCTTGGTATGGCGAGGTTAAACTTCCGTGTAAAGTGTAACAACCAACTCCGTTGAATCCGCAGCTTCGGAGTGTTGTCTGCTTTTATCTGAAGGCAGACATTTTTTATGGAATGCGCCTGTTCTTTATGAATTATACATGATTAAATGGCAGGCGATACTACTTCGGATTTATTCGTTCCCTCCGCGCACTCATGAACGGATTTTTTTCTACCCCGGGGTAGCATCGCTCCCTCTTATTAATTTTAAATGTATGATCTGTGAAAAATACTGTAATGAATTTTCAATGCTTTGTTATGTGAAGAGAAATTGATAATTTATTAGAGTATTTTTTTTATTTCGTCCTCTGATGGGTGGGATTGATGGAGACTGAGAAAACGGAATTATTCTGGAAAGATAAAAACTTGCAACAGGAGAGGAGAGGTAGCAATGGAGAAACCTTATTGGGAAGGGAAAGAATATTCTTATTTCAGTCATAAGAAATGTGAATTTTTTCCGTGTCATAAGAATGCAAATCCGGATGATTTTAACTGTCTGTTCTGTTATTGCCCGCTATATGCCCTGGGTGAGAAATGCGGTGGGAATTTCCGGTATACGGAAAAGGGAATTAAAGACTGCACAAACTGTATGCTTCCGCATAAGCGAAAAAACTATGGATATGTCACAGGAAAATACCAGGAACTGGCTGATATGATGAAAAGAGCAAAGGAAAGTATCAGCAAATAAGAGGAGAATGTGTCGCTGCTTAGAACGGAGTGAACAGTAACAATGTGTCAGATTAGCACAAATAAGAAAGAACGATTTTCATTGTAATACAATGCTTGTTCTGCTAGAATAAGGATAGCAAAAGAGAAGAGTCTGTAAGATTTTCAAGTCTGTTCTGAGTTAGTATATAAAGCATTTCACACACATTTTCCACACTTTTCACATGTACAGAAGAAAATGCATCACAGGCATTTGACGTCTTTTCCTGGCGACATTTTCTTGTTGGCAGAGCTCTGCATTTCTACATAGAGCCGTCGGAAAACAGGGAAAATTCACTGTTTTCCGACGGTTTTTGTCATTGATCATGGTTGAAAAACAAAAAAGATAATGATATAATGATATTATATTTATGTAAAGGAGTTAACTACTACATGAAAAAAAGAAATACAGCGATACGCGCATTGTCAGTTTTTCTGGCTTATGCAATGGTTTATACATCGGTACCAGCTGCGGGTCAGGAAATGTTTGGATCCGGAGTCAACAGGGAGACAGAAGAAAATACATCAGATCTGAAAGAATTTCAAAGTTCACAGGCAGATGAATTTGGAACAGATACGGGATCGGATGCAGAATTGTTCGGAAGCGATGATGCAAAACAGGAGTTTCAGGATGGAGAAAACTCAGAAGAGGGTACAGACGGAATCAGGTATATTAAGGGCCGTCCGTTGACAGAAGAGGAAAGAAAGGAAGAACTGGAACCCTTTAAAAATTTAAAACCTTTGGATCCGGGAATTGAAGTGGAGAGTGATCTGACATCAGTTTATGCTGCATATGGAAACAGGGAGGCTGCATTTCCATCTTCCTATGATGCCAGAAAGGAAGGATTAGTTACGCCCGTAAAGAATCAGAATCCATTTGGAACCTGCTGGGCTTTTGGTATGGCAGCAATCATGGAGACTTCGCTTCTGGCACAGAACAAAGGAACCTACGATCTGTCAGAAGAACATTTATCATATTTTTTCTCCAACAGACAGAATGATCCTCTTGGAAATACCCCTGATGATAAGAATTATGTACTGGGAAATTATCACGTGATAGGAGGTAATGATCACCTGGCAGCGATTTATCTCAGTACATGGTCGGGAATGACCACAGAGGCCGATGTACCATTTCCTACGGATTCTTCGCATCAGAATGATCTGACTGTGCAGATTCCGGAAAGTAAGGCTTATAATTCTGCAGCATATCTGAAAAATGCATCTGTTTCCAAATACAGTGAGGAACGTATGAAAGAAATGCTGCTGAATGACCATGCAGTATCCATTATGCTTTATATGAAGGAAAGTTATGTAAATCCGGACACAGCTGCATATTGTTATCCTGTTGGAAAATCAAATTCGACTGTAATTAATCATATTGTGACAGTGGTCGGATGGGATGATACGTATTCAAAGGATAATTTCCTTCCTGTTTCCAATGTAACATCTGATGGTGCGTGGATCATCAAAAACAGTTGGGGGGAGAAGAAAGGAGACGGAGGATATTACTATCTTTCTTATCAGGATCCCAATATCAGTAAACTTGTAAGTGCAGAGGCAGTGGCTGCTTCGGATCAAAAGTACAGGAATAATTATTTTTATGATGGTTCTTCAGCACTTTCAGTGATTCCGATACAGGCGGGACAGTCAGTAGCAGCAGTTTATGAGACAACTGCAGGAAAGGGAAAAGCAGAAGTCCTGGGGGAGGTTAATCTTGTTACAAACAGTGACAATGCCTGTTACAAAATTCAGATATACACCGATCTGACAGATCCATATGACCCGGAAAGCGGGACTGCTGCATATGCTGCTCCATATGAGTTTGAACAGCCAATCGCAGGTGTACAGACTATCAGTGTACCAGAGGTGGTTTTGAAACAGGGAAGCAGATATTCTGTTGTGATCACAAACAGTGGGATTGAAAAAATCAGCTTTGGAGTGGAAGCAAAGTCCAGTTATGGGAACTGGTTTACCTGTACGGCGGGGATAGAAACAGGGCAGACATTCTATAAGGGTGCATCGGAAACGGCCAGGTGGACAGATGGAAAGACGAAAAACTGGACGGCAAGGATCAAGGCACATACAAGGACCCTGAATCAGTCATGGGTGCCGGATACACCGGTATTTCAGGTGAAGGCATATAATTCCGGATATAACCTTATTTCATGGGAAAAAGTTTCCGGAGCTACAGGATATTATGTGTACAGAAAACCTGCAGCAGGTGGGAAGTGGTCCCAAATTGCAGATGTCGGGACATCGGAATTAAAATATAAAGATAGTAAGGTTACGGCTAATGCATCATACCGTTATACAGTAAAAGCATATTATGAAGCATCCGGAAAAAGATATTCAGGTAAATATAAAACCGGCGATGTGATTAAAGCAGCACCTGCAGTGCAGAAGGTTACTTCTGTGAAATCTGAGAAAAATGGAATCCGTATCCGGTGGAAGCCTCAGAAAAAATGTGACGGCTATTATATTTACAGAAAGAAAAAAGGTGGTTCCTATCAATTGATAAAGAAAATTTCCAATGGAAATAGTTCTTCTTATCTGGACAAAAAAGCACAAAAAGGTGTATCATACTATTATGCGGTAAAAGCATATGTTAAAGAGCCATATGGAAATACATACAGCAAATATAAAAGTTCATCTGCTGTAAAAAGAAAATAAGAAATGAAGGAAAGAGATTATGAAGAGAAGGTTTGGAGGAACAGTAATAGCAATGGTACTGTGCTTTATTCTGACAGTGGTTTCTGTTTATGCGGATGATGGAAAGGGTCAGAATCCGGATTATGTAACAGATTATTATATGATCGTACAGAGTACACAGGGCGGGGTAGATATTTATGATGAAGCAGACACTCAGAGTGTTAAACTGAATGACAGCAAGATCTCAAATGGAACTGCCATTCACGTTCTGGGTGAGAAGAATGGAGCAGACAATAAAAAATGGGCATATACACAGTACCATGGAATGAACGGATATGTTCCTATGGATGATCTGGATCCGGCTTCCAGAGAAGAAGCTGCCAATGAGGAATATCGTACTTTCGGAGGCAAAGATGTGGATTTCGAAGTAAAGGTTCATGGAAACGTATCGGTTTATAACGGACCTGGAGAGAAATTTGATCAGGTTTCAGGAACAGAGGGAATCGCAGATGGGACAACTGTACATATTTTTCAGCATGTTCAGGGAGAAGACGGAACAAACTGGGGGAAAACAGACACAGATGGTGTAACACAGGGATGGCTGAATCTTGATCGTGATACAGATTACGTAAATGAAAATGTATCCGCAGATGCACCGGAGGCTACAGGCACATCAGGAAATGTTCCGGTGGCTGCTGTTACACCAACACCGGAAGCAACTCCAACTCCGAAAGCCACACCAACACCAGAGGTAACACCTACAGAAAAAGTGACACTGACACCGGAGGCAACACCTACAGAAGAAGCAACACCGACACCGGAGGCAACACCTACAGAAGAAGCAACGCCAACACCGGAAGAAACAGAGAAGCCTGCTTCGACAGAAGACAAGGAATCCGATGATAAGCAGAGTCAGAAAACATCAGGAAAGAATGTAAAAGCAGATTCAGGAATGAAGAATCCTGTAATCTGGATTAGTGGTATCGGGATTATTGTTATCATAATTTTACTTATTTATTTCCTGAAGAAGAAAAAGTAAGAGTTAAAATCATTAAAGAATGCCGTCGACGGCAGAGAACAGTTACAAAATAAACAGTGGAACTAAAAGAGCAGCGCATCGGATGATGCAGCTGCTCTTTTTAGAAAATGTGTGTGTATAATTGAGACGTTATGAGGAAACCTCAAATCAGTCTTAATTAACAAAAACTATTAATGTGTGTGCATATATAGTCTACAATTTTTTTGCAATTTAATCAAGATGGAATTTTATAGAACGTGATATATTTGTTACTGTTCACACACCACTATCCCGCGAGGTGTTTTGGCATGAATATGCCAAAATCCCGAGACATACAAGCCAAAATTCCATTGCCGCAGGCAATCTGGAATGAATTTTGGCTATGTTACTGAGAACGGAGTGAACAGTAACATATATTTTTGAGGAAAGAGGCTATTCAGACTTTTTACTTGCGTAACTCTGGCGGGAAACGTATAATAGGAAAAAGCAATACTCGAGGGTGAGGAAAAGAGGATGAAGATAACAGAAGAACTGTTAAATGAGATGAAAATTAAGGATGAGAACTTTTCTGACGGTCTGATCAAGCCGGACGGCGATTACGTAAGAATACCCAGAGGACATCTTCATGGAATGATGGAATTGCTTCCATGGACAGAGAACGAAATCTGGAAAATGATCCCGGATGATGATTCTCCGCTGTTCTGGCTGATTGAGAAAACAGGATGCGTTCTTACGGATTATAATAATTCTATTGGCATGAAGATGACACCTGCTCAGCAGACTGTGTTTGATATGATGCGAAAACATGGGGTTCTTACAGATGATTATTACGATCTGACGAAACAGAGGGAGAAAGTAAGAGAAGCCAGAGAACAAAAAGAGAATCGAAAGCAGTAGTTAAGTGTATATGAATATATGGAATTGAAGCGATGGAAAAGTATGCTCATTAAAGTCATCCGACGCAGAAGCAACAATATACGATATTAAAAAGCAGCATATCAGAGTTATGGATCATAACCTGATATGCTGCTTTTAGCGTGTCTGAAGAAAAAACTTCAGTTTTGGAATCTGATTGTTGAGAATCAGTGATTCCGGAAACATAGCCTGGTGGACAAATTCTGCGGAATAAGTGAAATCGCCCACATGATCTTTTCCGTGACTGTCGCTGGATAAAATGATCGGAATCTCATATTTCTGACAGAAATAAAGAATTTCAGTCGCATTGGATGTTGTATCTCCGCGATAGCCGTTTGGAGAAAGAGAAGCTTCGTTTATTTCAAAGATAACATTCTCCTGCAATGCAGCAATAGCCAGAGTTCTGTAATCCACCGGGAAATGCGGATCATCACAATGCCCGAGGACTTTTACAGCAGGATGTTTCATGGCGTTGATATAGGCCAGGGTATTCTCAGCAGCAGCGCCGGAACGGTAATTCTGCTGATGCATACTGATGATCGCATAATCCAGTCCATTCAGCAGATCATCTGACAGGTCGATGTGCCCGTCAATATCAAGAATGTTCAGTTCAACGCCATAAAGAACATCAATTCCAAAGCGTTTTTTGGGACAGAATGGAAGACTTCTGAAATATGAGGAAGTCCCGGAAGTGAGAGTCCCGGGACCATGATCTGAAATTCCAAGAAGCTTCAGACCCTTATGACTGGCTTCCTTTGCCATATCTGAAATGGTACAGGTGGTGCCGTGCCCACTGGCAATGGAATGCGTGTGAATATCGGAGAGATACATATAAGTTTTTCTTTCTGAATGAAAAATAAGCGTGTCAGGAATGCTTTATGAGACAAGTATGGCAGAAGAAAAATGAAATGTCAATCATAAAAACAAAATAAAAATGTTACTGTTCACTCCGTTCTCAGTACCGTAGCCAAAATTCATTCCAGATTGCCTGCGGTAATGGAATGAATTTTGGCTTGTGCGTCTCGGAATTTTGCCACATTTATGCCAAAACACATCGCGGAATAGTGATGTGTGAACAGTAATATAAAAATATCAAAATATCCAAAACAGAAGAAAAATAAATATACAACTCTACTATGATCTGACGTAGGATTTCACATTCTGATGAGCTGGATTAGGATGCGTTATTTACGAGGATTGCTATAAACAGATTGTTGTCAAATACAATTCGAGAGGAACTCAGGTCTGTGGGGTGATGTTTGGAAAAGGCTGTCTTTGATGTTGCTTATTATTCTTGACGATTGAATCAGAGGACTTACCTGATTTTGTTTAAAACAACAAAAACAGGCATAAAACAACATACTCACTAAAATAGTAGATATATTATGAGATAACTGCTGCTTTTTAATGTAAAAAGATTGAAAATTAATTAACAATATTAGATTTGTTAGTGAAAAATAGATAATTAGAATTGGCATATATGCACAAGAAAAATGTTTTGTTTGGTGAATTTGACGTGAAAATCAAATTTGAATTAGAATTTTTGTTCAAAATATGATATGAATAATTGGCTAAAACTACTGAAATACAAAAAAACGGACAAAATGACACATTGTTATGTTTACAAAATTGGTGATATATGTTAATATAAACTCACAAAAACAAAAATGCTTCGGCAAAATATCCAAAAAGGAGGAATATCATGAAGAAAAAATTAATCGCAGCGTTACTCTCAGCAGCTATGGTGGTTTCTGCAGTTCCTGTATTTGCAAGTGATGCAGCAGCAGACGAGGAAACAGCAACAGAGAGCAGTACCGAATCTCCGTTAGCGGGCAAGAAGATAGCATATATTATGTACATGTCATCAGCAACTATCTTCCAGATGTGGTCGGATTCATTTACCGCAACAGCAGAGAAGCTTGGTATGGAAGCAAGTACTTTCTTCTGCAACGATAATGCAGATACATGGAAGAGTACAATTGAACAGTGCGCGCAGGGTGGTTATGATGGATTGATGGTTTCCCATGGTGGTCAGGAATACGCATATGATTTCCTGTCAGGAATCCTGGAACAGTATCCGGATTTGAAGATTGTTACATTCGATACACCATTTAAAGATGCAAATGGTGAGACTGCTAAGATTGACGGTGTTACACAGTTCTTCCAGCAGGATGCAGGATTTGCTGAATCTCTGGTTCAGGCTATCCTTGATATGTATCCGGACAAAACAGAGGCAGGCGAGCCTGTAAATATTCTTCAGGTTCAGCAGGGCGCCGGATATAACAGCCCGTTCGACCGTCGCCAGGTAGGTTATGAACCATTTGAGACAGATGGAAAGATTAAAACAGTTGAGAGAATAGCACCAATTGATGATCAGAATGCTACTTCATCTATGCGTGATGTAACTGCTGCTACTTTACAGAAATATGGCGAAGGCGATATTGATGGTATCTGGTGCTGCTATGATGCATATGCACAGGGCGTATATCAGGCGCTGCGTGAAGCAAATTCCGATATCCCAATGGTATCTGTAGATATCTGTAATGAAGATATCCAGTTCATGCAGGAAGGTAAAAACTGGAAAGCATGTGCTACAACAAACTGGACATCTAATGGAGAATTTGCATGCCGTGTATTAGCACTTGAGATGGCAGATCAGTATGAAGACATTGAAGCTGCTTCCTGCTACTATGCAAATCCGGGCGCCTGGATGGAAATTCCTTCAGTTATTGTTACCCAGGAAATGGTTACATCTAAGGAAGGTATTAATATTGAGAACCTGGCAGAGGTTGCTGGAGAAGACTATTCTGATACTTCTTGGATGCCTACATGTGATTGGATGGTATCAGCACTTGGACACTAATCCTTTCAAAAGGACAGTAGTTAATACTGAAAATATCTAAGTAAAATGAGGCGTCGGGGTTCAAGGCTCCGACGCCACTTTTTCCGTACTGGATTATCTGTGGCGGAAAATAATTACGGAAAAGAGGGAATATATGGATAAAATCACACTTGGAACACGAAAAGTTTCCATAGAATTTCCTGGTGTAAAGGCCCTTTCGGATGTTGATTTTGAAATTTCAACCGGTATGATCCATGCAGTTATGGGAGCGAACGGAGCCGGTAAATCGACATTGATGAAAGTTCTGGCTGGCTCAAATCCAGATTACACAGGAGATGTTTTGTATAACGGAAACGTCGTGGAATTGAGAAATCCGGCTGCCGCAAAGAAACTCGGCATCCAGATTGTATATCAGGAAGTTGATATGGCGCTGATTCCGACACTTTCAGTAGCTGAGAATGTAATGTTTAATGACATGGTCATGAACATGGGACATAAACAGTTTGTCAATTATGGAAAGATTAGAAAAGATGCAAAAGAGGCTCTGGCCCGCCTGAATATTGATATTGATGTAAAGAGATGGTGTGGTACACTGACACTGGCGCAGAAACAGATGGTCCTGATAGCGCGTGCGGTTCAGAATTCATGTAATTTCCTGATACTGGATGAGCCGACAGCACCATTATCAGATACGGAAACAGAGGAACTGTTCCGTGTTGTAAAACATTTAAGAGAAACAGAAAATATTGCTATTATCTTTATTACACATCGTATCCAGGAAGTCCTCAGAATCTGTGATTCTTACACGGTTATGAGAAACGGACAGGTTGTGGATACAACTCCGATCACACCACAGACAACTTCAAAAGAGATCGTTGATAAAATGCTTGGACGTTCTTTTGAGGAGAATTTTCCGAAAGAAGTCTGTGAAATCGGAGAGAAATCATTTGTAATAGATCATCTGACCGAACGCGAGAATCGTGTAAAAGATGTTTCTATGTACGTAAGAAAAGGAGAAATCGTCGGACTTGCCGGTCTGGTAGGTGCAGGAAAAACAGAACTTTGTAAAACTATTTTCGGTGCATACCATAAATCGGGAGGTACGCTTACATTAAATGGCAGGGAGCTTAAGATAAAGAATCCGTCCGATGCCGTAAAGAACAGAATTGCACTGGTACCTGAGGAAAGGCGTAAAGAGGGCGTGCTTGTTGCAGAAACAGTTACCTTTAACATATCCGCAGCGTGCCTTGGAGATTTCTGTACCATGTCTTTCGTAAATGACCGCAAGACAGCGCAGAAAGCAAAAGAATATGTAAAGAGCCTTAGTATTAAGACGCCTTCGGTAAAACAGAGGGTTGCATATCTTTCAGGAGGAAACCAGCAGAAAGTTGCTGTTGCCAAGTGGCTGGCAGCAGACTGTGATGTATATATTTTTGATGAACCTACAAAAGGTGTAGACGTTGGTGCAAAGCAGGAAATCTTTCATCTGATCAATCAGATTGCAAAAGACGGAAACTGTGTCATTTATGCTACCTGCGAGAATTCGGAGCTGTTATCCATAACAGACCGCATGTATGTTATGTATGATGGCAGGATTATGGCAGAACTTGAAACTGCAAAGACCACCGAAGACGAGATCATGCATTATGCTACAGGTTCGGAGGAGAAATATGCAGGCTGATATCTGAGCAGATATCGGGCATCAATGTATTGGGAGGAAAATAATATGGTTCAGAATTCAAAGATGAAAACGATTGGGAAAGGGTTACTGAGCTGGGCTGCTGTAATTGTGCTTGTGGTTTCAGTTGTTATCTTTACAGCAATCAAGGGCACGGCATTTTTTTCAGTGAATAACCTGATGAATATTCTCCGTGCCATGTCAGTAGTTACAATTTTTGCTCTTGCAGCAACTGTATCTATGGCACCGGATGGATTTGATATGTCAGCCGGTACACTGGGTACTTTCAGCGCCTATGTTTTTGCAGCACTGTTTCTGTGGTTTGGCGCTCCCTTATGGCTGGCTATTGTTCTTACTATTGTGTTTACAATGGTAATGTATCTGTTGACAATGTTCTTAATACTGGTATGTAAGATTCCGGATATGCTGGCAACCTGCGCACTGCAGTTCGTACATGCGGGTCTTGGTCTTGCATTTACAGGCGGCAGCGCTGTATCTGCAGGTCTGAGTGCTCCGAAGTGGTTTGGCGCACTGCACGGAGGAGATGTGACTCCTCTTCGTAAAGGATGGACAACCGGTTCTATGAACATTGGTAAATCCCCTTATATCATCATTATCATGTTGCTCTGCGTAGTTGTATGCTGGGTACTTCTGGAAAGAACAAAACATGGTCGTTATTTATATGCAATGGGCGGCAACAAAACAGCAGCAAAACTTTCCGGTATCAATGTTAAGAAATACAGATTTATGGCAGGTATGTTCGCAGCAGTATTTATCGCAGTTGCAGGTATTGTTGTATGCTCCCGTAACTCAGCAGCTCAGATCAACAGCTGTGACAGTTACCTGATGAGTTCCCTGGCAGCAGTATTTATCGGACGTTCTGTAGGCGGTGCTGAGAGACCGAACGCTCTTGGAACAGTTGTAGGTGCTCTTCTTATTTCCACACTGGAAAATGGTCTGACAATGTGCGGCGTTGTTTACTATGTACTTCCGGCAGTTAAAGGTGCGGTTCTTTGCCTGGCGCTGGTTGCAGCGTATATCACTGTAAAAGAAGATTAATTAAAAGCATGAAAGAGCAATTTGTGACGGATAATGAGACGGAATATGGAGGAAAAAATTATGTCAAAGTTTGATACTTATTTTCTTATGAAAACAGATGATGCAATTGAATATGCAAAGGAAAAAGTTTCGCAGATCGAATGGGATGCTGACAGCATGACTGCAAAGGAAATCGGAGATGGAAACCTTAACTATGTATTCAAAGTAACTGATGCAAAAGGTCACAGCGTAATTATCAAACAGGCTGGTGTAGAGGCACGTATTTCTGCCGATATGAAACTGGATACAGACAGAAACAGAATCGAATCTGAGATCCTTGTTCTGGAGGGTAAACTTGCACCTGGATATGTACCGGAAATTTATTTCTATGATACAGTAATGAGTGCATGTGGTATGGAAGACTTAAGTGATCACGAGATCATGCGTACAGCAATGCTGGAACATAAGATTTTCCCGAAATTCGCAGATCAGATTTCTACATTTATGGCACAGGTTCTTATGGGAACTACAGATGTAGTGATGGATCATCAGGAGAAAAAAGAACTCCAGCGTAAATTTATCAATCCGGAATTATGTGATATCACAGAAGCGCTGGTATATACGGAACCATACAACGATGAGAGAGGACGCAACCGTGTATTTCCTCCAATTGCAGACTTTGTAAAAGAAAAACTTTATGAGGATCAGGGACTTCATTGTGAAGTTGCAAAATTAAAAATGGATTTCATGACAAGAGCGCAGTCCCTGATCCATGGTGATTTACATACAGGTTCTATCTTTATTAATGAAGAAAGTACAAAAGTATTTGATCCTGAGTTCTGCTTTTACGGACCGATGGGATATGATATTGGTAATGTGATTGCAAATATGATTTTTGCATGGGCGAACGGTGATGCGGCAGGTGCGGCAGACTTCTGTAAATGGGTAGAGGATGTTCTGGTAGATGTCATCAACATGACAAAAGAAAAAATGGAAAAATATTATGATGAACATGTAACAGATACTATGTGCAGGAATGAGCTGTACAAGAAGTACTATATGGATACTATTATTGAAGACACTTCAGCAGTGGCCGGTCTGGAACTGATCCGTCGTATTGTTGGTATGGCTAATGTAAAAGATATCACAACAATTGCAGATGAAGCAAAACGTGCACGTGCAGAGAAGATCTGCATCACGGCTGCAATTGATTTCATCAAAAACAGAAGTGATAAGAAATGCGGCAAGTGCTTCCTGAAGACTCTGAAAGATGCAATTGCCGAAGTAGACGCATAAAAGTTGCTGTTCACACGTTGCTGAGCGCTGAGTGAACAGTGACGTGTGAAAAAACATAATTGATAAAAGGAGATGGATATTATGGAAAATGCACTTAATCTGGATACCGTAAAACTTGCGGAAAATAAAAAAGAAATCGTAATCCTGGATCAGACACTTCTTCCGAACCAGTGCAAATATCTCAATATTTCCACAGCAGGAGATATCTGGGAAGCAATTTATTCGCTGAGAGTAAGAGGAGCTCCGGCAATCGGTGTTACAGGAGCTTATGCATATTATGTGCTCGCAGATCAGATTGAAACAGATGACAAAGAGGAATTTGTAAAAGAGTGCACAAAGATGATGGAGTATATCAACTCATCCAGGCCTACAGCAGTCAACCTTTCCTGGGCTCTGAACCGTATGCATAATGTAATGCTTACAGAGAAAAATCATATGAATATTCCGGAACTGAAAGCTCGTCTGATGAAAGAAGCAGATGATATCAGAGAAGAAGATATTCAGATCAGCCGTAATATTGGCACTTATGGATTTGAACTTCTGGAGAAACTTGGAAAAGGCGTCGGTATCATGACACACTGTAATGCGGGAACATTGGCTACAGCGAAATACGGAACTGCATTAGCTCCAATGTACATTGCTCTGGAACACGGCTGGGATCCAAAGAATGATCTTCATGTTTACTGTGATGAAACCCGTCCGCTTCTGCAGGGAGCAAGATTGAGCGCATATGAAATGCAGGCAGCCGGTATCGACACTTATGTACAGTGTGATAACATGGCTTCTTATACGATGAAAAGCGACAAGATTGGAATTATCTTTGTGGGCTGTGACCGTGTAGCTGCAAATGGAGATTTTGCAAACAAGATTGGTACGAGCGGAGTTGCCATTATTGCCAAACATTACGGAGTTCCGTTCTATGTATGTGCACCGTCATCTACCATTGATATGACTCTGGAATCTGGTGATGAAATTCATATTGAACAGAGGAAAGGTGAAGAAGTTACTGAAATGTGGTATGAGAAACGCATGGCTCCGGAAGGAGTCGGTGTTGTAAATCCGGCTTTTGATGTAACGGACCACAGTCTGGTAACAGGTATCATTACAGAAAAAGGTATTGCTTATGAACCATTTAAAGAATCCTTTGAGAAAATGGGGATTAAACCTGTGGAGAAATACGTAGATAAAAAATAATAGCCATATACAAAAAACCGGAATGAGGATTTTCATTCCGGTTCTTTTTGTGAACTGTATTGCTCATAATGATGAGCAGTGACAGATGGTCAGTAATAACGAACATTGTTTTTGTCCAGAAAATCTTTCCATTCCGGTGAGAATTCTGTGTCCAGAATAATGCCGTCTCATCATCATCATCATCATCATCATCATCATCATCATCATCATCATCATCATCATCATCATCATCATCATCATCATCATCACATCCACAGTAATCATCATCATCATCATCATCATCATCATCATCATCATCATCATCATCATCATCATCATCATCATCACATCATCATCATCATCATCATCATCATCATCATCATCATCAACATCATCATCATCATCATCATCATCATCATCATCATCATCATCATCATCATCATCATCATCATCCATGATCATTCATCATCATCATCATCATCATCATCATCATCATCATCATCATCATCATCAAA
>NZ_JBWJVP010000192.1:0-6489 GCF_056339915.1 Blautia sp. ZXY-1-B12
TCAAGGCTTGAGAACCGGCAGACATAAATCAGCGCCTTTTTCTCACTCCTGCGAAGTACTGTGAGGGAAACGCCTTTTTCTCTTACACATTCATTAAAGCCTTCTACGCTTTTCCATAATTCTTCCTCAGATTCATATTTATATGTAAAAAGATTTCCGGTTTTAATAGATGCTAATGTAGGTGAACAATGTTCGATCACAGATTTCTCCAACATGTTATGATCCCTTTCTCAATGGCAAAATATCAGTTAGGACATGCTAACTATCTATCAAAAAATAAAGCTTTACGAAACATTTGATTGCTTTTGTTTGCTGCAAAGCTTGAATTACTGCTGTAAAAAGACCTTCAACAGATCGTTCAGCAGTTCAAGTTATTTATGTCTAACTTCATAACTTAATATATACTATCTCTGGTATTCTGTCAAGTTAATTTTGTATAACTTTTTTTAGTAACTGCCTTTTTTAACCGCATCAAGTAAGTCCCCGGGGTCGGTTGCAAAAAACAATAAGCAATGGGTAGGGACTTGCTTGTATCAGGAGGAGTGACAACTCCTTCTGATACACTGTGAAACAGTTATTCGATGTAGCGCCGCCTAGCAAAGCGGATGATTTTATCCGCTTGACCATAAAATCTCATCCTTCTATACAGATCGCACTTCCAACTCCATCTTCTGTCCGTTTCTTTGTTACTATGATCTTCTTATCAATACGTTCTTTCAGCTCTGCCACATGGGAGACGATCCCAACCAGTCTGCTTCCCTGACTGAGATCCTTCAATGCACGGATTGCCTGATCAAGGGCATCTTCATCCAAAGATCCGAAACCTTCATCCACAAACATGGTATCAAGCTGGATCCCGCCCGAGCTTGACTGAATTTCATCAGAAAGTCCCAATGCCAGAGACAAAGATGCCTGAAATGTTTCTCCGCCGGATAAAGGTCTTGACACTTCGGACAGTTCCATTGTAATGATCTACTACATCCAGTTCCAGACCGGTTTTCCCTACTCTGCTCTTGTTTTCCTTTCTGCGGACTAACTCATACTGACCGCTGCTCATGGTCATCAGACGGATATTGGCACGCGCAAGAATGCGGTCAAAATACTGCATCTGGATGTAAGTTTCCAGCATGATCCTTGCCTTACCTGTGATCGTTCCATTGGCAGTATCTGAGAGAGATTTCATCCACTTCCAGCGGGTTTCCGTTTTCAGAAGCTCTGTCTGCTGTCTGCGGATTTTTTCATACATGTCACTGTTTATTTCCAGACGGGCATGGATTTCATCACGATTTGCTGAAAGTGATTTCTTTTGCTGTGCAAAGTTTTCTTTCTGAGCATTCAGTTCCTCAGTTGAAATACTTATGGATTCTTTTAACTGTTCTGTCAGAGATGTGATTACAGAATTCAACTCTGTCATTTTCTTCTCTAATACTTCTTTCGCTTCTGTTACTGTCTTGTAATGTGTTTCAAGCTTCTTTTGTTCCTCAGTCTTAAGCCGGATCTGAGACAGAATTTCCTCTTTTGTCCTCTCACCCAGCTCTTTTTCCATATTCTCTCTCTGCTTCTGCAGCTGCTCATATCTGGATTTCTCTGCTGCTGTCTGCTGCTGATTCTGATTGATCTGGTCTGTGATCGTTGTAAGTTCTGTCTGAGTCTTACCAATCTGCATCTCCAGAAGTTTTCTCTGTTCCAAAAATGCTGTAAGATCCTTTTGTTTCTGTTCCAGAATATTCTGCTGCTGTTTCAGCCATTCTACTGCTCTCCTTCCCTGCAGCAAAGCCTGTAATACATTACAATTTTCCTTTTGATTCACTGTTTCACTGCTGTGATTCTGTGACAGTTCCGGATTAGTTTTCATTCTCTGTCTTATATCTTCTTCATGGATCCATGTCAGTACAGGTTCGTCCAATTGATTCTGCAGCTGTTCCTGAATACTTTCCAGCTGGCTCTTCCTCTTTTCAAGACTGATCTGTAATTTCTGAAATTCTTTTGTATGCTGTTCTGACTGTGTGGTGAACTCTTCCTTTTTCTTCAGTAAATCCTGATGAGCTTTTTTCTGTTTTTTGAGTTCTTCTAATCCTGTCTGTACGATACTTTCCTGATTTTTTACAAACAAGCATAATTCATGATCAGGAAGTTCCTTTCGAAGTATTTTTTCTGCCTCCTCTCGTGACAGAAACTGTGCTGCATAGTCTTTAACTCCTTCTGTCAATTCTTCCCTGCAACGCTTCACCAGTCCTGCAGTCTCTCCTGCCTGCACGCTTGCGTCAGATGCCGCTTTTTCCGCAGCTTCTGTTAACTTTTTCTGTTTTTTCAGTTGTTCTTCTGTGGGAACTTCCTTCGGAGTCTGCGTAAGCTTTGGATGATGAACAGAACCACATACCGGACACGGCATTCCATCCTGAAGTCCTGCTGCCAATATCCCCGCCTGCCCATCCAGATAAGCCTGTTCCATTTTGTTCAGGATTTCTTTTATTTCTGCCCGTTTCTGAGAAGCGGTCAGATAAGCCTTCTTTTTGCTTTCTGCTTTCTTTTCCAGATCCTGATACCGTTTCTGCTGATCTTCTATTTTCTGTATCTGCTGCAAACGTACGACCAGGCTGTTCTCTTTGATTTCCAGATTCCCACCGGAAACAATTTTCTCTTCCAGATCAGTCAAATCCTTTTTTATCTGTTTCGCAAATTGTTCTTCCTGTTCAGACTGTATTTTCAGTTCACTGATTTTTGTCTGAAGAAACTCAAGATTTCCGCAGTTCTTATAAACCCCTGCATAAAGATTATCTATTTTCTCTTTCCGGAAATCTGTTTCTGCTTTTTCTTTCTCTGCACTGTCTGTTGTCTGATATTCTTTTTGTTTTTCTTCAAGAACAATTTTCTTTTCTTTCTGACGATTCTGCAGTGCAATACTGTCTGTTTCCAATTTTTCAATCTGTTTTGAGACATTTTCTATTTCTCTGAGCAGATTTTCCAGATTTGTATAACGCTTCAGATTCTCTTTTTCTTTCTGTATGGAAAGTATCAGGCGTTGGATCTCCTCTGGTCCCTTTGCCCCATTTTCTGCATCCTTTTTGTGCCTGTTCCAACTGTGGAAGCAATACTTCTTTCTCTTGCAGAAGTTGTTCCTTCCTTGCCTTTGCATCTGCTTCTTTATGAGCCTTTCCCAAAAGCTGATTTACTTTTTCAAGTTCTGTATCATTCTCTTTGATCTGCTTATTTACAGCTTTCAAGTTATCCTTATCTGCCTTCAGAAACTGCTCCAGAATTTCCAGACCTTCTTCCAGATTTCCTTCAAAGCCATTCTTCTCCATCAATAACCACTGTTGTCCCAACTGATTTTCTGTAGATATCTGACCTGTTCCGTATACTGACGGATACTTCTCAGCAGCTCTTTATACGCTTTGTCCAGACCGCCGGCTTCGAATTTTAATTTTTCCTGAATTACCTTATAAATATCCGTATGGAAAAGCTTTCTGAAAATATTGCTGCGTTCCTCTGTATCAGCCAACAGTAATTTTCTGAAATCTCCCTGTGCAATCATGGCGATCTGTGTAAACTGCTTCATATCCAGTCCGATCAGCTCAGTAACCGCCTGATTCACTTCCTTTAGCTTTGTCACAGGAGCTCTTCCATCAGAAAAGTAAGCAACGCCTCCCCCTTCTGGGTAGTCATTCCGGTGCCTCTGGTCTTTGGACGCTCATAATCCGGGCTTCGTTTCACCGTATACACTGCATCTTTATATTCAAAAATATATTCCGCATACGTAGGTGTTTCCGGTTTTGCATACTTGCTTCTGAGCATGGATGCCTCCCGGACTCCTCCGCTTGTCTCCCCGTACAACGCAAATGTAATCCCATCAAAGATCGTGGTTTTTCCTGCTCCCGTATCTCCGGTCACCAGAAAAAGTCCCTGTCCTCCAAGCTGTGTAAAATCGATCACAGTCTCATCCGCATATGGACCAAATGCAGATAATGTCAGCTTCAATGGTTTCATACGCGCACCTCCTTCAGATTCTGGATCAGTTTCTCCACAAACTCTGTCTGCTCTTCTTTCATAGGTTCATTATTTAACAATTCATAAAACTCCTCAAACAGCTCCAGCTCTGACTTCTGTTCCTGATCTTCCACTGCCTGAACCTCCCGATTCTCACGTGTTCGTTTATTATCATATTCCAGACGCAGCAGATTGGGATAAACAGTACGCAGCTTCTGAAGTGCCCCCGGCACATCTTCCTCATCCGTCAGGGTAATCTGAAGATAATCCATCTTATTTTCAGCAGTATAATGATACCTTCGCTGTCACATCCATATAAGTTCCCCTCAGCTTACGCATATCACGTCTGGGAATCAAAGGTACTGTACTGACCGTCACATTCCCCTTCTCCAGAAGTTCCACAATCGTTACTGACTTTTTATGATCTGCTTCCGAAAAAGAATACTTAAGTGGCGTCCCACTGTAACGCAAGGTCTCTCTCCCCATTTTCTGAGGTCTGTGGATGTGTCCCAGTGCCACATAGTCAAAATCCTTAAATACCTCCGCACTGACATTATCAAGACCGCCAACCCATGTTTCTTCTGAGTCGCTTCTGTCTGCTCCGGTCACAAACTGATGTGCCACCAGCACATTTCTCTGTGTCCTGTCAATCTCACACTCCTGCAGAGCAGCCATGACACCCTCTTCATAAGTATTAATGTCATCTCTCTGCAAAGCATGGCGTACTGCCGCAGGTTTCAGGAAAGGCAGAAGATATACAGATATTGATCCATACTGATCTTTCAGCACAATCCTTTTCATTTCACCATCATAAACCTGCGAAATATAAATATCACTGCTTTCAAACAGCTTTGCCCCAAAGGAAAGCCTTTCTGCTGAATCATGATTTCCACTGATCATGTACACAGGAATCTCAGCTTTAGCCAGTCCTGTAATAAACTCATCAAACAACTGCACTGCCTCTGCCGACGGCACTGTCTTATCATAAACATCCCCTGCGATTAAAACTCCATCCACTCTTCTTCCGTTCCGCAAAGATTTTCATCATCTGATCCAGAATATACCTCTGATCCTCCAGCATGGAAAAATCATGCACCCTTTTTCCAATATGCAGATCTCCAATATGCGCAAACTTCATCCCACATCTCTCCAATCTAAACATCATTCCTGCCTACTCTACCTGCCGACGGCATTCTGATCAATTATTTATTCCACTTTCAGAATATTTTTGCTATCCTGATACTCCTCCGGAATCTCTTCTGTAAGAATTTTAGCATCTGTAAACCCGCCGAATGTCACAGAACTTACTTCTCCAAACTTTGACTTATCTGTCAGGATATATACATCTTTGCACTGCTTCATTGCAGTACTCTTTACAATTGCTTCACTGGTATCCGGTGTGGTAAAGCCTTCTCTTCTGGTGATTCCATTTGTTCCGAAGAAGCCCTTTGTAAAATGATACATCTGGATCATCTGCATTGCCTGACTGCCTACGACTGCTTCTGTGGAGCTCTTCAGTTCTCCTCCGATCAGGTAAACCCGGATTCCCATCTTTGCCAGAGTCTGGGCATGGGATACTGCATTAGTAACAAAGGCAGCTCTTACACCTGCCAGATATTCCAGCATCAGACCAGTGGTGGTTCCTGCGTCCAGATAAACAAAATCATCTGGTGTAATCAGGCTGGCAGCATATTTTGCAATCTTCTTCTTTTCTTCTTTATTTAATTCTGATTTCTGCGCCACAGTCGGTTCATAGGCAGTTACTTTATGATTTAATGCTACTGCGCCGCCGAAAACCTTGGTAAGTTTTCCCGCTTTGTCCAATGCAGTAATGTCTCTGCGCACTGTGGACTCTGATGCATCCAGAAGTTCTCTCAGTTCTGTTACTGTAACACTCTTTTTTTCTTCCAGAAGCTTCAGAATAATATCAAATCTCTGTTCTGTAAGCATGTACCCCTGCCTCCATTGTATATTTGCTTTGATTGTTTACTTCTGATTATTTTCTCCGATATCTACGAATTGCTCCGCTGCTTCGTAGCTCCCGCAACTCTAGCAAAACATTCGGAATCCGCAAGATTCACTTTGTATATCGCTATCTTCCTCATGTTTTTAGCGGGTCCCAAGTTCAAAAGTCTTATCGTGCAAGCACGAACGACTTTCTGCAACCTTTTGACCCCTGATATCTCATTATAACAAGAAACAGGAGATGAATGCATTCATCCCCTGTCTGTCAGTTTCTTATATTTAATTCTATGAATTACAGGTTCTCCTGCATGAATTTGCTTACTGGCTTCATATGCTGCTTCTTCATCAGCGCCTTCGATTGTGGATGCTGCTTCACGACCTTTCTTACGCCAAGTCCCATCAGTGCAAGAAGTTCTCTGCAGTCGGACTCTTTTTACCTTCTTTTTCAATAGAGATTGTTGACTCAAATCCCTTTACCAGTTTTCTCAAAGTTCTCCTGGGAGGACGTGCGTGGATTCTTTGTCCGTCCTGAAACTA